>CAJOJG010000039.1 GCA_905234655.1 uncultured Bacteroidales bacterium | reverse complement strand
CCTCAAAATTTTTTGTATGTCGTAGATTTATACTAAATTTGCGCACGATTTTTTAAGACGTTAACAAGCAAATGATCAAAATAACTTTTCCGGACCAATCCGTCAAGGAATTTGAAGGCGGAAGCACTCCGTTGGACATAGCAAAGGCTCTGAGCAACAGCCTTGCAAAGGAAGTTTTGTCGGCTACATTCAATGGCAATCCGTGGGATGCCACAAGGCCGATCAACGAGGATGGTACGTTGGTGTTCCATAAATGGGATGACGACGAGGGCAAGCATACCTTCCGTCATTCGGCGGCTCACCTTATGGCTGAGGCGTTGGAACAATTGTACCCCGGCACAAAATTCGGCATCGGACCCGCTCTCGAAAACGGGTTCTATTATGACGTGGAACTCCCAGGAGGAAAGGTTATTACGGACGAGGACTTCCCCGCCATTGAGAAAAAGATGATGGAAATCGCCCGTCAGAACAACCCATACGTCCGCAAGGAAGTTGCAAAGGCTGACGCGCTCAAAGATTTTCAGACCAAGGGCGACAACTACAAGTGCGAACTCATCTCCGAACTCGAAGACGGCTCAATCACTGAATACACGCAGGGCGGGTACACCGACCTCTGCCGTGGTCCTCACCTGCCGAGCACAGGCTACATCAAGGCTGTGAAAATCACGAGCATAGCCGGTGCATATTGGCGTGGAAACGAAAACAACAAGATGCTCACCCGCGTCTATGGCGTGGCATTCCCGAAACAGAAAATGCTCGACGAGTACCTCGTGCTCCTCGAAGAAGCCAAGAAACGCGACCACCGCAAGATTGGCAAGGACATGGAACTCTTTGCATTCTCCGCAAGGGTGGGACAGGGACTCCCGTTGTGGCTGCCAAAAGGCACATTGGTGAGGGAGACTTTGACAAAGTTCCTCGCAAAGATTCAGCGCAAATATGGTTATCAGCAGGTAATCACCCCGCATATCGGCAACAAGGATTTGTACGTAACATCAGGACACTACGCCAAGTACGGCAAGGATTCATTCCAGCCCATCCATACGCCGAGCGAGGACGAGGAGTTCCTCTTGAAACCGATGAACTGCCCTCACCACTGCGAGATTTACCGCTTGAAACCAAGAAGTTACAAGGATTTGCCATTGAGGATTGCAGAATTTGGCACCGTATATCGTTACGAGCAGAGCGGCGAACTCCACGGACTTACCCGCGTAAGGAGTTTCACACAGGACGACGCTCACCTCTTTGTGCGTCCCGACCAAATCAAGCAGGAGTTCTGCAACGTCATCGACATCATCCTGTATATCTTCAAGATATTGCACTTCACGGAATATACGGCGCAGATTTCGCTCCGTGACCCCGACAACAAGGAAAAATACATCGGCACCGACGAGCATTGGGCTATGGCAGAGAGCGCAATCATCGAAGCCGCCAAGGAAAAAGGCCTCAACACCACAGTTGAGACCGGCGAGGCTGCCTTCTATGGTCCTAAACTCGACTTCATGGTGAAAGACGCCATCGGACGCAAGTGGCAGCTCGGCACAATCCAGGTTGACTACAACCTGCCGGAGCGTTTCGACCTCGAATTTACAGGTGCTGACGACAAGAAATATCGTCCCGTGATGATTCACCGTGCGCCCTTCGGCTCATTGGAGAGGTTTGTGGCGGTGCTCATCGAAAACACAGCCGGCCAGTTCCCATTGTGGCTCACGCCTACGCAGGCAGTCGTACTGCCCATCAGCGACAAGTACAACGACTACGCCAACCAAGTCGCAACCGCGCTCAACGACGCCGAATACCGCGTGGAAGTCGATGACCGCAGCGAAAAGATCGGCCGCAAAATCCGCGACAACGAGACCAAGCACATACCATTCATGCTCGTCGTGGGCGAGAAGGAAGCCGCCGAAGGACAAGTATCCGTCCGCAAGCAAGGCAAAATTGACTTGGGAACGATGTCAATCGAAGACTTCAAGAAACTCATAGCCGCCGAAGTTGAGAAAGAACTCAACCCGGAGGACTAAATACAATTACTCTTAGTACCAACTTAATATTGGGAGGACACAATTATCGCAAAGCAGAATGAACAGCCCAAGCATTTCATCAATGAGAGCATCAAGGCTCGCGAAGTGCGTTTGGTGGGCGAAAACATCGAGGACAACAACAAGATTGTCTCCACACGGGAAGCATTGAGGCTTGCCGAGGAGCAGGGGCTCGATTTGGTCATGATTACGGCGGACGCCAATCCGCCTGTATGTAAAATCGTCGACTATTCAAAGTTCCTGTACCAGCTCAAAAAGAAGCTCAAAGAGCAGAAGGCCAACACGAAGAAGACCGAGGTCAAGGAAATCCGGTTTGGACCCCAGACCGATGACCATGATTTCGATTTCAAACTCAACCATGCCAAGCGTTTCCTCGCCGACGGCGACATGGTGAGGGCATACGTATTCTTCAAGGGACGCTCAATCGTCTACTCGGACCAGGGAAAGATACTTCTTCTGAAGTTTGCAAGTGCGCTCGAAGGCATTGGCAAGGTCGATCGTATGCCGGCGTTGGAGGGCAAGAAGATGATTATGCTCATCTCCCCGATTAAGAAAAAGTCATAACGAAAGCGAAGAAAAAAAAATTATCGTGCGGTCATGGAAGATGCCGTAACTACTAAATTAAATTTGTAAAGAAAATGCCAAAAGTAAAAACCAACTGCGCTGCAAAAAAGAGATTCAAGTTGACAGCGTCGGGAAAGATCAAGAGAAGGCACGCCTATCACAGTCACATCCTGACTAAGAAGGCTACCAAGAGGAAGAGAAACTTGACAAGTTTCACACTCGTAGAAGGCGCGAACAGAAATTCCATCAAGGAATTGCTCGCCATGAAGTAGTAAGTAACACAAGGTTTTTTTGACGGCTTTTTTGTGAAAAAAAACTGTCAATCGATTCTAAGTTTAACCCGGTCGTGGGCATATTTAAGCACTGAGGAACAGCCGCCATCCCCGTGTGGGGCGTCCAAAGTCGCCTTACGTCCAAAAAACAAATTTGAAACAAAATGCCAAGATCAGTGAATGTCGTTGCATCACGCAGACGACGCAAGAAAATCCTCAAACTCACCAGAGGTAACTTCGGAGCAAGGGCCAACGTCTATACCATTGCCAAGAACACCTACGAGAAAGGTCTGTTGCACGCCTACATCCAGAGGAAGATGAAAAAGCGCAACTTCCGTGCTCTTTGGATCGCACGTATCAATGCAGCAGTACGCGGCTACAACATGTCGTACTCCGAGTTCATGGGCAAGGTTGCCAAGAAGGACATCAAGCTCAACCGCAAGGTGCTTGCTGACCTCGCTATGAACAACGAGAAGGCTTTCGAGGCTGTTGTCAACCTCGTGAAGTAGTTCCGAGTTTAAGACTCACACATTTTTTTCAATCAACCAAGTAAGGCATTTACTATTCCGCACGATTTTTTTACGATATTTCCATCCCCGCATCGGCAACGGTGCGGGGATTTTTTTGGGGGTTGATAAAATAAATAACGCAACATTTTTTTGTATAATTCGAAATAATTTTTTTAATTTGCAAACAAGAAACAATCGACCGACATTGCCCTCATTGATGAGTCCGGACGAGATGGATGCGTATATGTGGGAGTTTGACGCACACCGCACAGCCCTCGCCCCCTACAAAAAAGACCAAGCCATCGAGACAGCCCGAAAAATGAAGCTTCGTGGCTATTCCGTGGATGTCATCGCCGACATCACCAACCTCACCCCCGACGAAATCTCAAAAATCTAAACAAAAACATTCGCCACCATTTGACCCGGCTGAAATTTTCGTTTAATATTATTAAAAATTTTTGTCATGTCCGCCATAAATGCTAATTTTGCGTTGTAAAAAAATACAAACGCATCTAAAAATGAAAATTGCACTTATCGGATATGGCAAGATGGGCCATGAAATCGAAAAAATAGCCATCGAGCGCGGCAACGAGGTTCCCGTAATCATCGACGCCCTCATCAACCCTCAGGACTTCACCGCCGAAAACTTGCAGAAAGCCGACGTGGCGATAGAGTTCACGCGCCCGGACGCCGCTTTCGACAATTATATCAAATGTTTCGAGGCAGGCGTTCCCGTCGTTTCAGGCACCACGGGATGGCTCGACAAGATGCCGCAGATAGAGAAGATGTGCAAGGAACAGGGCAAGACTTTCTTCTACGCATCCAATTTCTCAATCGGCGTCAACATCTTCTTCCGCCTCAACAAGTACCTCGCCAACATCATGAACGGCTTCAGCGACTACGACGTGAAGATGCAGGAAATCCACCACACCACAAAACTCGACAAGCCATCAGGCACAGCCAAGACCCTCGCCGACGACATCGTGAAGTCCATCGACCGCAAGCAAGGCTGGATAATCGACGGACTGCCCAAAGACGGCGAAATCAACATCGAGTGCCTTCGCCTTCCCGACGTGCCGGGCACTCACACCGTCAAGTATTTCTCTGGCATCGACGACATCGAGATGACGCACACTGCACATTCGAGGAAAGGTTTTGCGCTTGGCGCGGTGCTCGCCGCAGAGTTCCTGAAAGGCAAGCCCGCCGGCCTCTACGGCATGGACGACATGCTCAAGTTTTAGTCTAACATAAAGTGTTCCTTTACCAGTCCTGAAATGAAAGAACTATTTGCAAACAAGTGGGTGAAGTTTGGATTAGTCACCTTCATATTTTTGTTATTCGTGGTGTGGCTTAAGAGTTGGTGGATGGTCATCGGAGTTGCTGTTATCTACGACCTTTATATCTCACAGAAAGTCCACTGGGCGTTTTGGAAGAAGAAAGGTGTCGAAAAACAGACTAAGACCGTGGAATGGATTGACTCGATAATCTTTGCTGCTGTCGCCGCGATAATAATCAAACTGTTTTTCATTCAGGCGTTTACGATTCCAACGTCTTCGATGGAGAAGTCGTTGTTAGTCGGCGACTATCTCTTTGTCAGCAAGGTAAGTTATGGCCCTAAGATGCCCAACACGCCGCTTTCTGTGCCGTTCACGCATAACACGATGCCGCTGTCGGAGACTACGCCGTCGTACCTCGACTGGATCCAGTGGCCTTACCGCAGGCTTGCCGGACTTGGCACTGTACAGCGTAACGATGTCGTCGTGTTCAACTTCCCCGAGGGCGACACAGTGTGCCTTAACCAGCAGGCGAGGAGTTACTACCAGATGGTAAGGGACTACGGACGTGATGCAGTCGTAAATGATTGTGTGTATGATTCTTACGGACAGCCACACCGTGGGTATTTCGGCAAGATTGTGAGCCGTCCGGTAGACTGCCGCGAGAATTATATAAAAAGGTGTGTGGCGGTTGCAGGCGATACGATACGTGTTGTTGAAGGTCAGGTATATGTCAATGGAAAGCCACAGGAAAATATCGGCGACCGCCAGTTCAAGTACCTCGTCATCACAGACGGCACAATGATTAATCCGCAAGTCTTTGACAATTTGGGGATTACGAAGGAAGACCGCGAAGCTTGCAAATATTTCGACCCTAACGTCCTGGACTTTATCGAAGAGGCACAAGGCGTCGACCACAACAATATGTTCGTCTATCCGCTTGTGGCAGAGAATGTTGAAAAGTTAAAGCAACTGCCGTGCGTGAAGTCCGTGACTAAGATTGTACGACCGAAAGGCTACTATGAGAATTTTATTTTCCCGCACGACGAGCGTTATAAGTGGAACGAGGACAACTTCGGCCCCTTGTATATCCCGAAGAGGGGCGTGGAGATAAAGTTGACTCTCGAAAACCTGCCGCTCTACCGCCGTTGTATCGAGACATACGAAGGCAACTCGCTGTTTGTCAGTGGGGATAAGATAATCATCAACGACCAGCCCGCCGACTCCTACATCTTCAAGATGGATTATTATTTTATGATGGGAGATTCGCGCCACAATTCAGCCGACTCGCGTTTTTGGGGCTTTGTGCCTGAAGACCATGTAGTTGGCAAGGCGTTGTTCATCTGGTTCTCGTCCGACAAGGACAGGCCGTTCCCGGCATCAATCAGGTGGAGCAGGTTGTTCAATGGCATTGACTAATAATTCCGCTCAAAATTGCGCAAGTTTCTGATATTATGGTTATTGCCAATGCTTGTGGCGACAGTCGCGGCGTCGGTGCTGTATGTCTGTCTGAGGGACAGGGTGTGTGATGTCACTGGAAACTCAATGTCCCCGGCGTTGGCTGACGGACAGAGAGTGTGGCTCATTCATGCCGAGGAGTATGGGCGGTACGACGTGGTTTCGCTGCGTAATCCATACGCCCGTAGAGGCGGCGACAGCCTGTCGTTAAAACGCATCGTCGGTCTTCCTGGCGACACTATCCAGTTGATAAACAAGGGTTTATATGTCAATGGCAAACTTCAGAACTCTGATTTTTGCAGGTTTGACGGGCGCGACGTGTTGCCGGACGATTCTGGAATCCGTGCGGAAGAAAGGTCTCGTTGCCTTTTTCCATTTTCGTCGTACTACCGTTGGAGTAAGGATTTTTATGGGCCACTGATAGTTCCACGTCAAGGCATGAGCATAAAACTCACAGTCGGCAACTATGTGGCTTATAAGCATTTGATAGAAAAATATGAAGGCTCGGCAGTCCAATGGAAGGATGGAGAGTGCGTGGTCGACGGTAAGAGTGCTGTGGAGTATGTCTTTAAGCGTGACTATTATTTCGTGCTCAACGATTACCGCGACGACCCGTCGGATTCGCGTACATTCGGGCCCGTGCCGGATGGAATTATTGTCGGCAAAGTAAAAACTTTAAAAAAATAGGTTGTTCTTCTTGTGTGGTTTTCAACTTTTTTCAGTAACTTTGAGCGTTGTTTAATAATTAAAAAAAGATAATCAAATTGTTTTATGGAAACCATTGATTTATATTGCGGTTATTCCCACATCGTCCTTGGCGGCGATGGTGGCGGCGGCTTCCTTGAGGTCGAGTATTACAGCGGGCTTGCCACCGATTGTGTTAACGGTGTCGTCCGTGGCAATATCCATTTGCCAGGCGACGCTGCGGAGCTTTTGGAGCGTTTTAAGAGCGACAACAAGTACATCGAGGCGGCTGGCGGCTATGTCCTTAACAATCTGGGACAGAGCCTCGTAATCATCCGCAATGGCTTTTATGACCTTCCGAAGGGCAAGATAGAGAAGGGCGAGGATCCCGAGACAGCCGCAGTCCGCGAAGTCAATGAGGAGACTGGCGTTCAGCCGAAGATTGAGCGGAAGATTTTGGACACGTACCACTTCTACCGCTGGGGCAGCGAGCATGAAATCACCCTCAAGAAGACTCACTGGTACTTGATGACGGTTTCCGGTCATGTGGAGGCTAAGCCACAGACCGAGGAGGGCATCACTGAATGTCTGTGGATGGACGACGCGAGGATTGACTATGTCTCGGAGCGCACACACCGCAATCTCAAGATTATTTTTGGTTTGAAAAAGAACGGCGAAATATGAGAAGATATTTTGTGTTGGCAGTGGCGGCGATCGTGATGGCGGTAGTGACAGGATGTGGCGGCAATAAGGACGCATCCGTCATTCCGTCATCGGGCGACGTGACTGCCGGACAGATAATCGGCGCGCTAAGGTCGGGAAAGCGTGTGTATCTGAAAGACAGGACGATAACTGGCATGCTCGACTTCACTACAACCACACAATATTGTGGGCTTGTGGGCATTGTGCCGGTGTATGTCGAGCCTGAAATCGTGTTCCTCAACTGTGTTTTCGAGGACAGCGTGACGACTTTTTCCGAGCATGAAAATGCGCAGAAGGTGTACACGGTTTTTGACAAGAACGTCGTGTTCCATGACTGCGAGTTCAAGCGCGGCGTCAATTTCACCCAGGCTGACTTCCGTGGACGCTTCGACTTCGACATCAGCAAGGTGCATGGCGTGGCGGCCTTCGACGGTTGCAACTTCCGGAACGGCACGTCGTTCGCGATGGCTAATTTCAACGAGGCGGTGACATTCGTAAGCACAGTCTTCGCCGCCCGCTCAAATTTTTTAAAAAGTTTTTTCAGAAAGTCGGCTATTTTCCAACGATGCAGAATGGAGGATATGGTCATGTTTGCCGATTCACATTTTTATGGCTACACGGAGTTCATAAAGATAGTCGCGCTTGGCGACATAGACTTCACGAACACGCAGTTTGCGGGCCGGACTTTTTTCAAAAGGTCAGTCCTGCTTGGCAATATTAAGTTGTCGAACTGCGTTTTTAAAGATAGCACCGACTTTTCGGAAAACACACAGTTACAAAAGTCTAACACCAATTTGATAGAAACAATAAAAGCAAAGCTATGAAGACAAGAAAACTAATGACAATAGCCGCAGCGGCAGGCATGTTGCTCGGTAGCACGGCGTTACAGTCGTGCGAGGATGAGGACGGCAACGGCACGGCTTGGGACGAGTTCCTCGAAGGCTTGTTCAGCGTATTGACATACAACGGCAATGAGTATTCCTCAAACTCCGGCGACAACTACTTCGGTTGGTTTGGCCGCGACGAGAACACTGCGGAAATCGAGGACGACATTAACACCGCCGCCCTGCTCGCCAACAACAAGTCCGGCGATTTGCCCTCCAAGGTCGACCTCCGTCAGTACCTTCCGCCTATCGGCAACCAGGGTCAGTATGGCACGTGTGTCGCATGGGCGACGGCGTATAACTGCCGCACGTTCCTCTATGCAAAGTCCCACAATCTCAAGACTTCATCCCTCAACAGCAGCAACACATTCAGCCCCGCCGACATCTATATGTCCATCGGCAGCAGCGACAAGGGTTCTGGCTGTGGCGGTACGTATTTCGAGGCTGCATTCGACAAGATGGTCAGCCGTGGCGTCGCTCCGTTGGGCACTGCGCCATATTCGAGCATCAACTGTTCCGGCAGTCCGTCGTCGACATGGTCGTCGGCTGCAAGTGCCAACAAGATTGCCTCTTACCGCGAAATCCAGCTCGACAAGAACACTCTAAAACAGTACCTCGCTCAGGGCGATTTGGTTGTGTTCGGTGCGGAACTTGGCGACGAGTTCATGTACACCAATGATGCGACGGTGCTTACCAAACAGACTACGTTCACTGCCACAGGCCAGCATGCCTACCACGCGATGGTCTGTGCCGGCTATGACGACAGCAAGGGTGCAAACGGCGCGTTCCTCGTCGTCAACTCGTGGGGAACTACGTGGGGCGACAATGGCTACATCTGGGTTGACCAAGACTTCTTCGTCAGCAAGAAATTTGCATACTGCGCCTTCATCGCCAACGACGGCAGCAGCAGCAATAAGGTTGATGTTGACGAGAATAACACCGTGGTCGATGTTTCTACCGGCAACGACCTGATTGCATCGGACAATTTCGACTTCTACCAAACTACAATCGACGGCGAGTCGTGGTGGGCTTGTGATTACGATGTCTATAATGCTGGTTCCAACACAATATCATCGTCGCAGGACTGGGCTATTACACTTCTCTACTACAACGCTTACAACGCAAATGACTATGGCATTCTCCTTCTGGACTATTACACCGATGACTTTGGCACAAAGGGTAAAATGGAAGGCACTTGGGATGCAACAGATGCGTACAACTATTTTGGTTTCAGTTCGAGCGCAAACATTAGCGGTTTTGCTTGGAACAATATTGATGTCAAGAGCGGACAGAGCTGTAATGAAGCGTGTGGCGGAACAGTCGGAAGTACTTTCATGTGGCCTTTCAAGTTGCCGAATCTCAGTGGCAAGTATTATCTTGTGCTTGTCGCCGATGCCTTCGACAACATTTCGGAGACAGATGAGGATAATAACTATCTATTCTTTGGCGATGCTGACGGAAATCCGATTACTTTCGTCAATGGCAATCCGTCTAACCTCTCCAAAAATCGCACTCTCTCCAAGCAATATGCTTGCCCAAAGCAGAACTCAAAGAACCGTTGTCAGGATGTAAGGAATGAGAACAATGTCAATGCCTACACCTCGGCTGAAATCGCCATGATGATCAGGGCTCATAAAGAATCTGGTCGATTGGCTGACATGGCCGCTAATTCTTTGTCCAAGTCGGCAGTTGTTCAGCGTGTCAAGGTTGGCTCAAAGTCTGTCAACTAAATCTAAATGTCGTATAACAAAATTAAAAATCTAAATTATGAAAAAACTAATTGTAGCAGCGATATTGCTTATGGGACTTTCGATGTTGCCGTCGTGTGACATCTTGTTGGGTACGACGACAACGACCAACAACTCCAACAGCAATTCCAACAATGGTAATTCGACCACCAACAACAGCAACAATTCTTCCAGTTCCACTGGCAAATCAGGCTCCTCGACTACTTCGCATGGCAAGGTAGTCAGGTAGATATTCGCACCGGAGTGGCGGTATAAAAAGAAACCCCCTCGTCAAGTCGTTGGCGGGGGCTTTCTTTTTTCATCATTCCTCATTCTGCATTTCCTCTTTGCTGTAGAAGCTGAAGTTGACTTTTCCGTAGTGGCGTTGGTCGCGGAGGTGGAGCATGTCGGTGAAGCGTGTCTTTGCGCTGTGTTCCATTATGAGCATCGCTCCTGGCTTTAGCGTGGGGTTGTTCATAATCATTTCCGGGATTTTGTCGATGCCCTCCATGTCGTATGGCGGGTCGGCGAATATGAGGTCGTAGTTCAGCGGGTTGCGCTCGATGTACTTGAAGGCGTCGCCAGTGACTACGCGCGCCGGGGACTTTTTTGGGAACATCTGCGTGAAGTTCTTGGTTATGAACTCGCAGTATTTGCGGTTGTTGTCCACGCAGGTGATGTCCGGACAGCCACGGGAAGCCATTTCGTAGCTTATGTTTCCGCTTCCGGCGAACAGGTCGAGGAAGCGAACTTCCTCATAGTCGAAGTTGTTGCTGATTATGTTGAACAGCGACACTTTCGCCATGTCGGTCGTGGGCCTGTCGGTGAAGTACGATGGCAGGTGGATTACTTTGCTGCGGTATATGCCTGTTATAATACGCATGGTAGTGTCATCATGTTGAAGAATGTCTGTTCGGGGATGTCGGTGAACGGGAACGTGATGTTACGGTTCAACTGTGCGAACTGGACGTTTGCGAAGTACTTGTATATCAGTTTGAATGTGTCCGCATCCTTGTCGATGTAGCCGGAGAGGACTACGGGCGACTTCTTGGCGATTTTTAGTTTGTCGGCCACGGAGGATATTGCGTAGAGCGCGTCTGTCGGTGTCTGGTAGGCGAATGTGTTGTATAGTAGCACTTTGCCTTTCTCTGTGACTACTATGTCGATGAAGTCGTAGTAGAAGTTTGCGGAAATGGTCAGTTCCTCGCTGCAATTTTTGATGAGGTTCTCGATTAGCGGCGTGGCTTCGTGGTAGAAGTTTATTTCCGGGAATGTGTTGACCATCAAAGTCGTTATGTATGACGGGATTACGAACACATTGCAGGCGGAGATTGATTTCAGTTTGTTGAACTGGATTTCTTCCTTTTCGTTTATCTTGAAGTTTGCGCTTACTAAGTCTTTGAGCCTTGTCTTGTCGAACATGGGGTTTGGCACGATTACGGACTTTCTCGTGACGTATATCATGTCCACGGACTTGTAGCTCTTGCTGAGGAATGCGTCGGCGGCGAGGTTGTCTTTTATTTTGTCATAGAGGTTTTCGTCGTCGAGTTCCATTCCGTATCCGATGTGCTTTACTGCGACGTATTCTTTGGAGAACGAGTCGAGTATGCAGTATGTGTAGCCGCGTTGGCTGATTTGGATGGACAGGCTGTAAGTGCTTGTCTTGTTGATGTTAAACGATGATGTGAAATTCGATATGTCTTTCATTGTCGTGATTTTTCAAGTTTTGTTTTACGGCACTAAGGTAAATAAAAAAAAGGAAAAACCAAAATTTCTTTGTGGTTTTTCCTTTCTTTTATGATTTTGTGATTTTTTGGATTATTCCCAGTTTCCTGCGTTGTTGTTGAACTCTACGAGCGAGCCTACTTTGAGTCCGGCGTATTTGCCGATTGTCTTAGCCTCGTCGTTCATGTTTACGATTTCCTGGCGGTCAAGTCCTTTGAGGTAGACGTCGTTGGGTGTCTTTGCCTCGAAGACTGTGATTTTTGACTTTGAGGAGGTCTCGATGGTGTCCATCGCCATTTCGAAGGGGACGTTTACTATCGGCACCATCCTGAGTTGGGAAACTTCGTATTTGCCTTTGCAGAGCGAGTCGTAGCAGTTGACTACCACGGTGTCACGCTTTACGATGCCGGCTTCGATTGCCTTTGTCTCGGCGAGTTTCCTCGGGTACTTGTCGTAGAAGCTGTCGGGGATGTTGCCGATGGCCTTCACAATCTTCAACTTGCCGTTCTTGACGAAGTCTTCGAGGGTGTCGAAGTTGCCGGTGTAGGCGCCGTAGACGCTTTTATATGCCACCTGCGCGTCGCGGATGTCTTTGAGTTTCTGCACTGTAAGGCCGTAACGCCATTCAGCGACTTTCTGGAAACGAATCGGCTGCATGATGCTGTCCCACAAGAAGTAAGCCAGAAGGGCTATGACTGCAACCAGTACTACATGGATTATTGTCTTTATCATTTTTTTTAAGTAGTTTTTTATGTTGTTTTCTTGACGCAAATTTAAGAAATAATAAACATTTGAAAAAATAAATTGTCGCTTAATTTGTGTTTTTTTCAAAAAAAGTTCAGATTTTTTTTCTTCTTGTTTCAAACATATTGATTATCTTTGCGTTCTAATCGTCGAATGTGAAAAATGTTGAATGATTTTTTTACCGGCGCGTTCCGTCGGAATTTTGGTTTTGAGCCCACTGGCGACCAGTCCCGCGCCATCGAGGGGCTGTCGGCTTTTGTGTCGGATGGCCGTGACGGCGGGATTTTTCTGCTCTGTGGCTATGCCGGCACTGGCAAGACGAGCCTTGTGGCGGCTTTTGTGAGGACGTTGGCGTCGTTTAATGTGCGGACTGTGCTCATGGCTCCTACAGGGCGCGCCGCTAAAGTCCTGGCTGGCTATTCGGGTATGCCCGCACATACGATCCACCGTACTATCTATCGGCGGCAGTCGGGGTATGACGCTGCGTTTTCCATTAACCGCAACTTGTTTTCGGACACTTTTTTTATTGTCGACGAGGCTTCCATGATTTCGCAGTCTGCGGACGGAATGTCGTCTTTCGGGTCGGGAAGGCTGTTGGACGACCTGGTTCAATATGTCTTTTCGGGGACCAATTGCCGCCTTGTCTTAGTCGGCGACGCCGGTCAGCTGCCGCCGGTGGGCAGTGCCTTTTCTCCGGCGTTGGACTATGGCACGCTGTGTTGTTATGGATATGAGGTCGGCCGGGCGTCGCTCTCCGAGGTCGTCAGGCAGGCTGAGGACAGTGGAATCTTGGTCAATGCCACTGCCATCCGCCGCCGTGTCGAGGAGGCACTGCCCGGACAGCCGGTATTTCCAAAGTTTGAAGTGGGCGGTTTCAACGACATCGAGCGCATAACTGGCGTTGATCTCCTTGACAAGCTCGAAAGGTCGTATGACAGCTCCGGGGTGGGCGGGACGCTCGTCATAACGCGCTCTAATAAAAGTGCAAACATTTATAACAACGGAATACGCAGCCGTATTTTCTGGCGCGAGGAGCAGATGACGGTCGGCGATATTGTGATGGTCGTAAAGAACAACTATTTCTATGCGCGCAACTTGGAGAACATGGACTTCATCGCAAACGGCGACACTGCCGAGGTCGTGCGTGTCGGCAGGCATGAGGAAATGTACGGGTTCCATTTTGTTAATGTGGACTTTAGGTTTGCGGATTACGGCGACATGGAGATTTCCGCTAAGGTCATTCTCGAGTGCCTTCAGAGCGAGGCTCCGTCGCTTTCAGCAAAGGAATCGGAATCACTATATAATAAGGTGTGCGAGGATTATGCCGGAATGACTAAGCGCGAGGTATATAAGGAGTTGCGCAACAATGAGTATTTCAACGCCTTGCAGGTCAAGTTCGCCTACGCCGTCACGTGCCATAAGTCGCAGGGCGGACAGTGGCAGGACGTGTTCATCGACCAGGGCTACCTCACGGACGAGATGGTCGACCGGGAATACCTCAGATGGCTCTACACGGCATTGACACGCGCCACGCGGAAGGTCTACCTTGTCAACTTCCGCGACCAGTTTTTTGGATAGGGCGGTGTGTTTTTTTTGAAAAAAATGCGCGTGAAAAATTTGGAGAATACAAAAAAACTCTGTACTTTTGCGCCGTGGTTTAGAGTTTAACATGATGTGGGGTCCGGTAGCTCAGCTGGATAGAGCAACAGCCTTCTAAGCTGTGGGTCGAGCGTTCGAATCGCTCCCGGATCACTTAATTATTTTGGGGTTTTAGTTAGATAGTCTCATGCCGCGTGGCGTGGGGCTTTTTTTATAAAAAAACAAATGCAAAAATAGTCGAAATCACATAATTTGTATTATTTTTGTGACATGAAATTTCATAAATCAGAACACGATGGACATATATAAAGAACCCAGTGATAACAAACGAAAGAGAATAATGAAGACAATTATTAGACTTAGTGCCATATTCTTGGTTTTGGCCTTGATATTCATGGCTTTCAAGCCGTTCCTGATCAAGACCGACGAGCGCGACAAGGTAATCCTGTCGGTAATCCGGCAGTCCTTAGAGCAGGCTCATTATGAGAGCATCAAGATTAACGACGACTTTTCGTCAAAGGTTTTCGACGAGTATCTGGACAAGCTTGACTACGCAAAGAGGTTTTTGTTAAAGTCGGACGTTTACATCCTGTCGAAGTACCGTTTCTCCATAGACGACGAAATCCGCGAGGCAAGGTTCGACCTCTATAACATCGCCACAGAACTCATAAAGAGACGGCAGGCGCAAGTCGCCGGATACTACAGGGAGGCTATTGCGGGCGATTTGGACTTCTCCATCAACGAAACCATACAGACCAATCCCGATTCTACCGACTATGTGTCCTCCGAGGCTGAGTTGAAGGATCATTGGCGCAAGCTGGTCAAGCTCGCCGTTCTCGAGAAGATTTCTGACCAGCTGACAGTCCAGGAAAAGGCCATCAAGGACAAGGACACTTCTTATAAGGTGAAGACTATGGACGAGATAAAGGCGGACGCTGTGAAGAGTGTCAAGGAAAGCTATGACGCATGGATGAAACGTCTTGCCGGGATTAAGGACGCCGACTGGATGTCCATGTTCTTGAACTCAATCATAGCCGCCTGCGACCCACATTCAGAGTATTTCCCGCCGGAAGAAAAGGCTAATTTCGACATCTCGATGTCGGGAAAGTTTGAAGGCATCGGCGCGACTCTCCAGAGCCGTAACGGACAGACGAAGGTCGTCGACATAATCCCCGGCAGCGCAAGCTGGAGGCAGGGCGAGCTTGAAGTCAACGACATTATATTAAAGGTGGGGCAGGGCGACGCGGAGCCTGTGGACATCTCGAACATGGAGCTTGACGACGTAGTAAGGCAGATTCGTGGAAAGAAAGGCACTATTGTCAAGCTCAGCGTCAAGAAAATCGACGGCACATTGAAGGAAATCCCCATCGAGCGTGACGTGGTCATCATCGAGGAGACATACGCAAAATCCGCCGTCCTGACTTCAAAGGACGGTTTGACAAAAATTGGATACATCTACCTTCCGAAGTTCTACGCCGACTTTAACGACCGCAACGGGCGTTTTTGCAGCACGGACGTCCAGAAGGAATTGGAGAAGCTATCGACGGAGAATATTGACGGCGTTGTGCTCGACCTCCGCAATAATGGCGGCGGCAGTCTCGGCGACGTCGTCGACATGTCGGGATTGTTCATCGGCACTGGCCCGATAGTGCAGGTAAAGACGCGCGATGGCAGTATCCGCAATCTCGAGGACAAAAACCCGGACATTTCTTACAAAGGCCCGATGGTCGTGATGGTCAATAGTTTCAGCGCGTCTGCGTCCGAAATCCTCTCCGCCGCGCTCCAGGACTACGACCGCGCAATCATCATGGGCAGCCAGTCGTCTTTTGGCAAAGGCACGGTACAAAGCGTGATAGACTTTGACCGGTATGTCACTGGAAACTCCGCCATAAAGCCGCTCGGCGCGATAAAGTTGACCATACAGAAGTTCTACCGCATTAACGGTGGCACTACGCAGCTCAAGGGTGTCATACCCGACATCGTCCTCCCCGACACGTATGCATACATGAATGTCGGCGAGAAGGAGATGCACAACGCGCTGCCTTTCGACGAAATCCCACGTGCGCCATACGTCACCTGGCACCATGACTATAACAAGGCTTCCGTCGTGGCAGCAAGCCGCCGCCGCATAGACAGCAACCCTGTTTTCAAGAAGATTGACGCTAACGCCCACCGCCTGAAGCAGCGCAGCGACGAGTCGAGTTTCTCGCTCAACCTCGAAAACTACCGCAAGCACCAGAAGGAAATCCAGGACGATGCCGACAAGTACAACAAGATTGGCGACGAGAAGACCGGCGTGAAGGCTACTTTCCTTATTCAGGACAAGCAGTCCGTGGCTGGCGACACTATAAAGACAAAGAAATTCACAAACTGGTTCGAGTCACTTGAAAAGGATCTCTACATTTCGGAGGCCATCAATGTGATCGGAGATATGAAATAAAACTGAATAGAAAACATACATGAAAATCCAAAAACTTACAAAGATTGTCGCGACGATTTCGGACCGTCGCTGTGACGTGGACTTCATACGCAGCCTTTACCAGGCGGGCATGAACGTCGCACGCATCAACACCGCCCACGCCGACTTCGACGCGACGAGGCAGATGATTGCCAACATAAGGAGCGTGTCCAATTCAATCGCGATACTCATCGACACCAAAGGCCCGGAAATCCGCACGACTTCGGCCGTAGATGGCTACGCTGTGACGGAAGGCGAGACGGTGTATTTCGCCGGTTCGGTGGACAAGGAATGTGGCGGCGGCTATATTTACGTCAACAGGGTCGGGTTCGAGAACGATGTTCCGCTCGGCAAGCGAATCCTCATCGACGACGGCGACATCGCTTTCGAGGCCGTTGACCGCGACGAGAATGGCTTGAAATGCAAGGTCTTGAACTCCGGCGTCATCAAGTCACACAAGTCTGTCAATGTCCCCGGCGTGCCTATCAAGCTGCCGTCGCTCAGCGAGAAGGACAGGAAGTTCATCCAACTCGCCATCGAGGAGGACATCACCTTCATCGCCCACTCATTCGTCCGCTCCAAGGAGGACGTGATGTGCATTCAGGAAATCCTCGACGCGGCACAGTCCAAGATTAAAATCATTGCCAAAATCGAGAACCAGCAGGGCGTTGACAATATTGACGAAATCCTCGACCACGCATACGGCATAATGATTGCGCGTGGCGATTTGGGCATAGAAATCGAGGCGGAGCGCATACCGGCAATCCAAAAGGAGTTGAACAAGAAGGCCATCGAGCACTTGAAGCCGGTCATTGTCGCGACCCAGATGCTCCATACTATGATTAACAACCCGCGCCCGACCCGCGCCGAGGTTTCCGACGTTGCTAATGCAATCTACGACGGCGCGGACGCTGTGATGCTCTCGGGCGAGACTGCATCGGGGCATTATCCCGTCGAGGCTGTGAAGACCATGAGCAAAATCGCCATCGAGGTCGAGGCTATTAAGGAGAAGTTGAAGGAGAACACCCATCCCGTCCATGTCAAGAGCGAAATCAGCGAGTTCCTCTGCAAGACTGCCGTCCACGCTTCCGTGGAACTCGACGCGCGGTGCATAATCGCCGATTCGTTCTCCGGCACAACAATCCGCAATCTCGCCGCCTACCGTGGCGCAAAGCCGATTTACGCGATGTGCTATAATGAGAATGTTGTCCGCGAACTCGCACTCTCGTATGGCGTAGTCGCCCACAGTGTCCGGCTCAACCGCTCCGCCGACGACTTCATCCAAAGTTCGGTGTCGTTTGTGTTGAACAAGCAGTTTGCCGAGATTGACGACAAAGTCGTGCTGCTCGCCGGCAGTTTTGGCAAGGGCAACTCCGCAACCCTCATCGAGGTCAACTATTGCTGCAACCTCGTGAAACGGTATTAAGGAAAGACACCCACGGTGTCTTTTCGAACCATAAATTAAAAGAATTAAAAATTTGATTTGAAAGATTTCCGTCCTTTCAGGACGAAAATCAAATGCCGCTTCGCGGGAAATCTTTCAAATCTTTTCAAATCAAACAAATAAAAAGGTGCAAGATTTGAAAAAGATTTGTAAGATAAAAGCACCGTCAGGTGCGTATAATTAATGTAAAACAATTTTTAATTAACTATTGACAGAGATGAAAAAAATTTTGGTAATTATTGCGCTGATGGTTGCGCTGCCGACGGTGGGCATGGCACAGCAGGGCGGCGAACTCAGCGAGGAGATGAACATGTTCAAGCAGTATTGCAAACGTGTGTGCTACGGCGTGGCAAAGCATGACGCAGATTGGCTCGGCGACTGCATAAGCCAGTGGACGCCAAAGACCGACGACAAGGAAGAAGAGTTCATCTACCGCGACACAAAGATTAAGTATGCGCCCATAGACTTCTTGGATGTCGATGTGTCCAATGAAGTATCGCTCGAAGGCCATTTCAGATTCATGCCGTCGTATGTCGACACACTGATAGCCAACGACTTCGAGCCGGTGGAAGTTGCAGAGGCGTCTGCGGCGCGAGCTGTGGAGGCTGACGGAACGCCACTGCCCACAAAACTTCGTAACGAAGGGTATAACTGCCTCTACACCATACGAGCCCTAAAGCCTCGTAGCAAAGGCACTTACCTAATGTACGACTGTCGCGGCGACATGGAACTTTTTGTTGCCGCAGAGAACGGCGGGCGCATTAATCTCCGTGTGAAGAACAAGTCCACCGAACAGACGCTCATCGACGCATCGCCGGAAGGAAAGCCAATCACACAGCTCAAATGGCAGATGGCTGAACCGGCTGACATGGAAGTCCAAGTGGACAACCTCGGCGACAAGGCGATAAGCTTCATAATCGTGCGTAACTGATTGACTGACATTTAATAACAATCCTTAAAATCTCTCGCCATGAAACGGACTATAACATTCTTAATAATACACACATTCCTTCTGCTGCCACTATTGGCCACCGCCCAAAGCAATTTCAAGAAGAATTACGACAAGGGCATGGCTAACTATGGCAATGGCTTGTATTACAAGGCGATAACCAATTTTAAGGACGCGGAGGCGCAGGCTACAAAGGTTTTCGAGAAAAACCGTGTCTACAAAGGGCTTGCCGACAGTTACAAGGCCGTTTCGGACAATGTCCACGCGCTCGTCTGCTATGAAAAACTTGAGCCGATATACCGTGGCGAGAACCTCAACGCGCTCCTTCTTAACATGAGCGACCTATGGCTACAGACTGGACAGTTCTCGAAAGTCATCGAGCGGCTCGAGGGCATGAAGACCGCCACATTCGAGTCCCTGCGCCTTAACAACCTTTCAGTCGCATACCTCAGATTGGGGCAGTACGAGAAGGCTGTGAAGTTTTTCGATGCCGTCATCGCCAAAAAAGACACTTTGACATACGCCACGGCGATGCAGAACAAAGGCTACGCGCTGTGGAGCATGGGCAGGTTCGATGAGGCACTGCCGCTGCTCGACTCCGCATCGCGCTTGTACCGACCGACATCGCCTGTCAAGTACATGTGCATCGGAAACTTGGCAAAAGTTTGTTCAGAGACTGGCGATTTCACACGCGCAATCAGCCTGATTGACAATGCGATACAGTGGCAGAAGGACAACTATGGCGAACATGACGCAGACTACATCATCTCGCTCAGGAAAAAGGCAGAAATACTTTTGGCAAAGGGCGACACATCGGTTGCGGCGCGGCAGTTCAAGGTGTTTTTTGGCCACGAGCGCGACTATATCGCCCAAAATTTCTCCTATATGTCGGAGAATGAGCGCATTAACTACTGGCACACACAAAAGCCGTTGATCGACGAGTGTTTTAAGATAGAGGACGCAGACCCGGATTTCCTGTTCGATGTCGCCGTGTTCTCAAAATCCGTCCTGACCCATGCAAACATGAATTTTGCGCGGATTTCGTCGAGCAACAAGCGGCTCTCGCCATTGTACGATTCGCTCTTGGTTATCAGGAACAGCATCAGGATGGCTTCTTCGCCGGTCGAGCGCAAGAAGTTAGAGGCGAAAGCCACACTCGTCGAGCGTCAGCTGATGGAGAACATGCCGGGCCTCAAATCTTTCGTCAACACCCTCAAAGTCAGCGGTGAAGACATCCGCAAAAAACTTAAGACTTCCAACGACATTGTCGTCGAGTTCATCTATTATCCGAAGGGCGACAAGATGCAGTACGCCGCCCTCGTGATGCAGAAGAACAAGCCTGTGAGGTTTGTGCCGATGTTCCTCAGTTCTGAAATCGAGGACTTCAAGCTCGCCTCGGGCGAATGGACGGTGCAGGATTGTGTCAACGAGCAGAGGATTCCACGCTATAAGTCGGCGTTGTACAGCGACAGTGCGTTTGCCCATTTCGTGTGGGACAAAATCCTCGCCCTAATCCCGCAGAAGTCAAACCTCTATTTTGTGCCTGACGGCCTGTTCCATTCGTTGGCGATAGAGTACCTGCCATGCGGTCGCCCGGACATCAAGTACTACCGGCTCTCGTCGTCGCGAGTGCTTGTGGACGGTAATTCTCGCAGTGGAAATGGCGGGTTCCTCCTCGTCGGCGGACTTCGCTACGACGACATAACTTCCGCCGCCGTTTATAGTGACACTGTGCCTAACCGCCTTGGCAGCGACATCTTCGACGGCGATGTCCGTTGGAAATACCTTTTCAGTTCGCGGAAGGAAGTCGATTCGGTAAGTAAAATGTTGAATGTCAAGGATGTACAAGTTGTCACTGGAAGTGACGGTACGGAAGATTTCTTGAAGCGCAACCTTGGCAAGTACAGCACTGCGCTGCTCTCGACCCATGGATATTTCCGCGCGGAGAATGGGCTGCGCGTCGAGAACTCGTACAGCCTCGCCGACAACGTCACCGAGGACTATTCTATGTCGTTATGCGGCATAGTCTCCGCCGGCGCCAACATCGCCGCCCGGAAGGAGCATCAGAACATGGAAGACGGGCTTTTGACTGCGTTGGAAATCAGCGAGATGGATCTCTCAAAGATGGATCTTATAGTCCTGTCGGCGTGCCAGACGAGCCTTGGGCGCACGACACGTTATGGCACGTTCAACCTTCCGCGCGGACTTAAGAAGGCTGGCGCACATTCGCTTTTAGTGTCGCTGTGGGAAGTAAACGACGCCGCGACCCAAAAACTGATGATGTTTTTCTTCAAGAACATGGCGGCGGGCCAGAGCAAGTACGACGCGCTTAATAATGCGCAGCGCGAACTCCGCGACTATTACGGACAGTTCAGGACTACCTTGTTCTCCCCGGCTAACCTTTCGACAAAGAGCGTCGTCAGCCAAAAGCGCATGTTCGACAATCCGTATTTTTGGGCGCCGTTTGTGCTTATAGACGCGATTTAGGCTTATTGATGTTATGGTAAAACAATCTAAATATTGAAGATTATGATAAATAAGAAGTTACTTTTGGCATTTGTAATCGTATTGGCCAATATCGTTTGTGCGTATGCGCAGGACGAAGACAGCACCTCTGTCGATCAGGACGACGACATGACCTCGTTCAGCTCGTCGCGCACCTCCAAGAGCGGCAATTTCCTGTGCTACGATGTCCTTGTCTTCAGCGACAAGCAGGTCTCCAACAAAATCACCCAGCAGTTCCAGGAGCAGTCGGACGCAATCTCCGCTGGCGACAGCCGTGGATTTTGGACTGGCGTGCTCGGCGCGACCAAGGGCGCGGCAATGGGCATCTTGCAGAGTTCGAGCTCAGTGAGTTTTGTGACTGCCGGCGCGGAAAAACTCGGCGAAATGCTTAAGAGCAAGAAGGAACAGTGGCGGCAGGTCGTCACTAAGGAGAACAAGTTTGAGAAAAAGTTGTTCATGCTGGAGAATATCGACGACTTCTATTCAAATGTGTCCGATGCCGGCGCGCTCGACCCGAGTTCGTTGTGTTTCAATGGTTTTGGATGCCTACAGAAGCGTGGCGCGGACACTGTCCTGCTCATCACCGCCCACCTCGACACGTCCGACGCTGGCATAGGCAGAATCCTCCGCCACTCGAAGTTTGAACTCGTACTCGACACCCTCGTCTTCAACCCCAAACTCTGCAACCTTCCCAACGACAGCGCGCGCACATTCTCGGAGCGCAAGCCGTATTCTTTCGCCGAGCGTGGGACTGTGGGACTGAAAATCGACGTTAAAATCACATCGTCGTGGATTAACCAGGCGATTCAGATTTATAAGGATGTAGAGCTTGGAAAGTTCACAATCCAAACCCCAATCAATGAGAAAAGCCTCGATGCGGACAGCATCTTCAGGTATTACCGCCTGCGGAACGACGGCAAGGACTGCCAGATAATCGGCGAGAGCTTCATCGTGCCGCGCTCGTTCATCGGCGTGAGGGATGCCGAGGGCGTGTACCACGACTGCTGGGGCACTGGCCAGTACAAGATTGCGATGACGATAAAGGAGACGTGCAGCATCACGCCATATTTTGAGGAGAACTGGAAGGCTGACTGGAAAGACCGCCAGACTGCAAAGTCCTCCGAAAAGAAGTCCGGCTTCAAGCCCTTGGGTCTTATCAGTTCCATGAAACAGATGTGCATCGACAATGGCGGCACGTGGGTCACGACGCTCGTCGAAGCCCCTGCAAATTACACCGTTCAGGAAGTCAAGGGCATGTTTGGATTTTCGGCAGGCGGCGCGGCAGCCAAGCCAAAAAAATGATTTGTACGGGCGGGCCTGAGTGTCCGCCCGTTTAGATGAAAAAATTTCAAAAATTTTTTCACATTTTTGTACCATATTCCAAAAATTCGCGTTATATTTGCAACGCGGAGCAATCCGCAAAAAGACACATAGTTAAAATTAAATTGTTTAATCTTAACGCCTGATTCACGTTATCGAAATCTGCAAAATTAAGAATCTTGAATCGGCGCGAGAGGTTCATGCTATATTGTAGCGTGGATTGTGTCGTGCTTGTAGATTCAACGGTTTTGCAGAGCCTGATAACGACAAGCCATCGATACGGTTTCACGCCTTTTTTCATGGCTTTTGTAGAATCGGATGGAAGTAACAACAACAAAAGTTATGAAAAAGATAATCGCATTATTGATAGTTTCTCTTGTATTGACTCTAAATGTATTTGGGCAATACAATGAAGCCGAATTTGCTAATTTTATGAAACAGGCACAGGCAGGTGATGTCCGCGCCCAAAATCAAGTTGGTATCTGTTATTATAATGGATGGGGTTGCAGACTTGATTATGTGCAAGCTGTCAAGTGGTTAAGCAAATCTGCAGAACAAGGCAACAAACACGCACAGAATACGCTGGGATTGTGCTATTTGAATGGTCAGGGAGTTGGCAAAAATCCTTACGTGGCTGTAAGTTGGTTTACCAAATCTGCAAATCAAGGTCATGCCAAGGCGCAAAGCAACTTAGCCAATTGTTATCGAAACGGTTGGGGCGTCGACAAAAACATTTCCATTGCAATCGAATGGTATAAAAAGGCGGCCGCTCAAGGTCATGAAAAAGCGAAACAAAGGCTTGCAGAGCTTGGTGGTAGTATTATCGATGATATTTCAACATCAATGACATTGCTTTCGTCTGCATATTCTTCTACAACATCTTACGATATGCGCATAGGCGTAAAATCGCCTTCGCATATTACTAATTATTCAGTATTCGTTAACGGAAGTTTGATTAGAGGTATAGGTGCTGTCAACAACAATGGATTTGATATGGAAATCAATAAAAATGTAACTCTGCAAAATGGCAACAACACAATTAGATTGGAAATTGTCAATCAATCTGGCACTGCGCACCAAGAATTCTTATAGTTGCCTTAATTCTATACCGATGCAGTACTATTCGCTTGCTTCACAATATAGAACTGAGCGGCCTACATCGTTGTTTGATAGAAGTGTTGCTGATTACAACACACGCATTAGAAACGTCAAGAAAGCATTGTCCGAAGATAATCCTGTGTTGATTTCGTTCAAGTGCTATGATTCGTTCCAAATGGTAAGTTCAGATGTGTGGAATGGTGATGTTAGTGGAGAACCTGGTGGTCATTCGATGTGCGTAGTTAGTTACGACGACAACAAATATGGCGGTGCATTTGAGGTTATCAACTCTTGGGGAACGGACTGGGCAAATGGTGGATATTGTTGGATTCGATACAATGATTTTTGTAATTATACCAACTATGCGATGCAAATGAATGTACGGAAAAATCAGCCTTTGGTATATTCCAACCGCCCCAACTCCCTCTCCGGCACTCTCCGCCTTCAGCTCTCCACCGGTGAGGAGATGCGCGGCACACTTGGCACAAACGGCGTTTACAAAATCTCCGGCGAGTACATTTCCGGCACTCGCTACCGCATTTATATCTCCAACAATGAGCCGGCATACGTCTATGTAATTGGCTCTGATTTGCAGAATAATGTCAGCAAAGTCTTTCCGCCAAACGACAGAATTTCGCCCGCGTTGACCTACAAATCCAACAATATTGCAATCCCCGATGAAAAATGGTTTGTGCAGATGGACAACACTGTCGGCAAGGATTATGTATGCGTATTGTATTCGGCACAGGAGTTGGACATCAATACCATCATCAGCAAAATCCGCAGCGGCTACGGTAGTTTTCCCGAAAAAGTTTCGGCAGCATTGAGCGGCAAAATCGTGCCAGCATCGGACGTGAGGTTTTCGCAAAATTCACTCAGCTTTTCCGCCTCCACCAACAAAACCGTCGTCGCCTTGATTGCCGAAGTGGTGCATCGGTAAAAATCACTATTCCGACCGTTGCTCCTACATTCCCCAAATCATAATCTTGGTCCCTTGGTACTCGCCCTGGCGGTGGAAAATCTTTTTTGACCACGGCTTTTTGGTGGAGCGGTCAAAGACTATGAAATGTCCCTCGCTTACGTCGCCAGCCTTGTCCATGTACTCAAAAGTCTGTTTGAGGCCGTCGGCAATGGTCTTTTTCATCGAATTGCGAAGTATTTTCAGTTCCAGGACTACACGCTGGTAAGGACCGCCGTAAGTGTCGGTGAGCGGCTTGCGGATAAGCAAATCCGTCCGTCCGCGCCCCAACCCATATTCGCGGTCGATGTATCCGCCGCCGTTGACTATCCTCTGCAAAAACGCTTGCAAAAGCAACTGTGGCCCTGCCTCGGCGTAATCGAACTTGCCAATCCACGAATCGGCATTTTGACGGAAAAAAAGTTGGAAGTCTGTCAACAATTTTTCCATGTTGAGCGAATTGTCTGGATTGAGGTACCAGGCCGGCTCTTGGACAATAAAATATTGCGTAGTATATGTAAGTTCTCTCGGAATCACCTCTCGGTAGATGTCGTTGGCAATCCTCACGGGCTTGTTTTCGGCAATCAGTCCCAAATCGACACAATACTGCAAATCGTCGGTCGGAAAAATGCTCTCGTCGGCGTCTTCATTAGTGGCGAGAAGCGGCTGGATTATGCGTTTTACACGCGGCTCTTTGAGTTTGTCGATGAGTGCGTCGATATGAGTATAGCGGCGATATATAATCCGTTCCTGAGCCTTGTAAATCATTTCAGGTATGATTTTTACGCTACGGTCGCGGTTTTCCGCCATTTCGTATGTTACTTCGTAGGCAAGCGCGTTGACGAGCCACGGCTGACCTTCGGTAGCTTTCCAGACCATCGGGAAACACCCCTCGTCAAAAATCTGTCCCGTGGCGTCGGTGTGTTGCATGTAAAGTTCGTGGATTTCCTCTTTGGTAAAATTACCCATACGCAGCGACTTTGCCTTGATGTTGAATGCCGAGCCGCCGGTGATGATTTCCTGATTGGAAAGTGTTATCCTGTAATCCCTTACGTCCCTCACGCCGCAGAGAATCACCGACTGTGGGAACATTGCCGGCCTCTTGCTGTATCCGGCTCTCAACTGCCTTAAAACTGATATCAACGAATCGCCGACTAACGAATCGATCTCGTCAAGAAATAGGATGAATGGCTTGTCGAATTCCTTTGACAAGAAACTCAAAAACGAGGTCAGTCGGTTGTTGTAGTCCGCTTGTTTAAAATGTTCAAAATATAAGTTGTAATATTTGTTTCCGCCCAAAATGTCGTCAATTTCAGTTGCAATTGTTTGGCACGACGATGCAATGACGCTCTCAATATTGTTTCTGCCAGCCTGTCCGCCCTCTATATTGGCATACACGCAAAAATACTTGCCCTGTACATTGAGATAGTCCCTCAACGCCAACAGCATGGACGTTTTGCCTGTCTGCCTCGGCGCGTGAAGCACAAAGTATTTACGTTGGTCAATCAACGACTCTACTTCCGTCAAGTTGATACGTTTCAATGGGTTGAGCGTGTATTGTATGTCGGGTTGGTTCGGACCTGCCGTGTTGAAATATTTTTCCATTATGGTGCGTTTTTGATTTCTGCAAATATAATCTCTTTTCCTCTAAAATCCAAATTATTGACACACAAAAAAACACCGCTCAAAACTTTGTTCCGAGCGGTGTTTCCTCGTAGTCCCATGGAGAATCGAACTCCAATTCCAAGATTGAGAATCTTGTTTCCTAACCGTTAGAAGATGGGACCTAACAACTAAAAATTCTATTAATTAAATATTTTTAATAATGAAAAGTAGTAGTCCCATGGAGAATCGAACTCCAATTCCAAGATTGAGAATCTTGTTTCCTAACCGTTAGAAGATGGGACCAAATTAAAGAACTTCGCATCGCAGGCGGTCTTCTGCCGTTTTGCGATGCAAAGTTAAAAACAATTTTTCAATTCTCCAAATTTATTCCGCGCAAAAATTCAACAATTTTCATTCTT
The DNA here is from genome assembly GCA_905234655.1 of uncultured Bacteroidales bacterium. Taxonomy (GTDB): domain Bacteria; phylum Bacteroidota; class Bacteroidia; order Bacteroidales; family UBA3824; genus UBA3824. Next base: position 13,048 of record CAJOJG010000039.1, on the reverse strand, counting down.
TTTTTGCCTTCGAGTTGTACGTCAAGCAGATAGAGCCATCCGTTTTGGCACGAAATTTTTAAGAATTTCTTGTTGTCGGTCTCCAAAACGCCCGGAGTAGGGTGGAGGTCGGTGGTTTCGACGGCGGTTTCATATACTTTGAGTCCCATTTCCTTGCCTTTTACCTTGATTGTGGTGAAGGCGGCGGGGTAGGGCGAGAGGCCGCGCACGAGGTTGTGGAGCGTAGTGGCGTCGTTGTTGAAATCGAGGCGGCAGTCTTCCTTGAATATCTTTGGCGCGGGTTTCAGGACGGTGCCCGGCTTGATGAGGCTTTCTTGCTCGATGGGCTTCATGTCGTTTGCTATGAGGCGGTTGACGGTCTCCACGACGAGTGCGCTGCCGATTTCCATGAGTTTGTCGTGGATAGTGCCGCAGTTGTCGGCGTCGGAGATTGGCACTTCGCGTTGCAGCATAATGCGTCCGGTATCGATGTCCTTGTCGATGAAGAATGTGGTGACGCCGGTATTTGTCTCGCCGTTGATGACAGCCCAATTGATGGGGGCTGCGCCACGGTATTGAGGCAGGAGCGCGGCGTGGAGGTTGAAAGTGCCGAGCCTCGGCATCGCCCATACGATTTCGGGCAGCATCCTGAACGCCACGACAATTTGAAGGTCGGCTTTGTAGGAGCGCAGTTGCTCCACGAAAATAGGGTCTTTGAGTTTTTCGGGTTGCAGGACGGGGATTCCGTGCTCCACGGCAAATTCCTTGACGGGAGTCGGGATTATCTTTCTGCCGCGTCCCTGCGGCTTGTCTGCGCCCGTTACTACGGCTACAATGTTGAATCCGTTGTCTGTCAATGCTTTCAATGGTCCGACGGCAAAGTCGGGTGTGCCCATGTATATGATTCTTAGGTCTTGTTTAGTCATTGATTATATGTGAATGGTTGGTAGATATTTTATACAAATGTAAGAAAACATTTTTGAAATGTATGGCTCAAATCCGCATCTTAACAAATTTTAATGCTTTTTTTTGGAAAATAATTAATTATTCACTGGCCGTTTTTTTATGCAACAATATATGAGTATTTTCATGCGTTTTACGATTGAAGATTTTTTAAGACTGACATTAATATAACAAACCAATTAAATAAATCTGAACATGAAAAGAATCTTTATGATTTTGACCGCAGCGTCGGTGATGCTCGCCACGGCGGGAGACGCAAATGCGCAGTTCGGCAAAAACCTTCTCAACAAGGCTAAGGAAGCCGCTACAAACGCTGTGAATGGCAATTCTGGCAGCACCTCATCTTCAAGCAGCAGCTCTTCGTCGAGCTCCACACAGCAGAATGCACAGCCGTCCTCTTCAAATTCGGCTCGTCCTAACTCCGCAAAGGGAACGACCTACTATGTAAGCGCAACCACCGGCGGCGCGCGCAACGACGGCAAATCTCCTTCAACCCCCCTCAAAGACCTTCAGAAGGCCATCGACCTCGCCTCCGACAACGACGTGATCCTCGTCGCAGAAGGCAACTACCTCGGCAACCTCGACCGTGGCTACATCGAAATCGGACGTTTCGGCAACTCATCCACGGAGCGTGGGAAATACCTCAGCCTCTACGGCGGATATTCCACGGACTTCTCGGAGCGCGACGTCATCAAGCACGTCACCAAATTCCAGCCAAAGGAGCAGAAGTTTATCGCGCCGCTGTTCAACTGGAACGCTCGTCGCGCATACGACTACAACGGACCGGCTGGCGACGTGGTAATCGACGGCTTTGTGTTTGACCTCGGCGAAAACAACATCTATTGCGTCAAGAATGTCAACGACCCCGTAACGTCAACTCCGAATGACGGCGTGCTCACAGGTCGTCTCCTCAATCTCGGCGAATCGCCATCGTGCGCCAAGGAAGGCTACCACAATGGCGATCAGTACGCATTGCACATGGATGTTGAGGGCAACGTCAAGATTGCAAACTGCATTTTTGTAAACTGCCGCGACTACGGCATCTCCGCCCTCGTCGGCAAGGGTCATGTCGAGGTGTATAACAACATCTTCATCGCCTGCCGTTACGCATCGTGCCAAATCAAAGGCAATGTGAAGGACGCGGACATCGAAAAAGTTTCTTTGGATTTCCACCACAACACCGTCCTATTCTCATGGACCCGCACCAAGGTTTTGGATGACATGGGACAGGGCTTCCGCTTCATGAACGGCATCCGCACAATCGACGTCCACAACAACATTTTCGGCTGTAACAGCAACTGTGGCGTTGAGCGTGTTTATTACGAAACCAACAAGCAGATGGAGTCCCTCAAAAAGAGCAACCTCTATAACAACTATTTCTTCGCCAACAAACGCGACCTCGAAATTGCCTCGGCTGGCGTTGCGTCGATTTCGGTATCCGCCGACCGCATCGAGGAGGCAGAGCAGATAGGTCCCAAATACGAGGGCAACAAGGAATTGCCGTCATCAGAGCAGGCATTTGTTGACGCCATCGACCAGAGCTACCTCAAAGGCTTCCTCAGCCTCAAGATAATGGCATCTCAATCCTACAACGCCAATTCCGCCGCCAACCAAGTGAACCGCGCATTCGGTCTCAACCAGCAAGGCTCGGAGATTGTGCGCCCCACAATGTACGCCAACAAGTATCCGTGGGAGAAGGCAAAGGATCTCTTTGGCAAGGTGAACGACTACGGCGCACAGAAGCCTGACAACAAGATGGTGAAATAAGATTTAAGCCTACAATCCTTCTGAATATCAAAAAGCCGCAGAGCCGATTTTTCCATGAAATCGCCCTGCGGCATTTTTTTGCAAACGTTGCCGGAAAATTTTATGGAGTTTTCATTGTTTTTTTGTTGGCGATTGGAAAAATGTTGTTATATTTGGGGTCGATTAGTATGGACAACATTGATATTAACAAATAACTGTAATGAAAGACTTAACACTTGACATTTCAAAGGCGTTTGGCTTCGTTTCTGAAAACGACTACAAGGCCTTGCAGGGCAAAGCGTTGGAATCAAACGCCGCCCTTTATGACAAAAACCTCCCTGGCAACGATTTTCTCGGCTGGGTGGACGTGAAAAACATCATTTCCGAACAGGAACTCTCTGAAATAGAGAAGAAGGCGGCAGAACTCCGCGAGAAGATTGACGTGCTCGTTGTAATCGGCATCGGCGGCTCGTACCTCGGCGCAAAGGCTGTCATAGAGGCACTTAGCAATTCATTCGCGCAGATGTGTCCCAAGAAGGGCAGCCCGCTCATCCTCTTTGCAGGTCAGAACATTGGCGAGGATTATATCGCCGAACTCATGGACGCAATCGCCGACAAGTCTTACGCCCTCTGCGTAATATCCAAGTCCGGCACGACGACCGAACCCGCCATCGCATTCCGTCTCCTCAAAGCCAAAATCGAGGAAAAGTACGGCAAGAAGGAAGCCGCCGACCGCATTGTTGCCATCACAGACAAACAGCGCGGCGCACTCCGCACACTCGCCAACAGTGAAGGTTACAAGACATTTGTAATCGGCGACACCGTTGGCGGCAGGTTCTCGGTTTTGACTCCCGTGGGACTGTTCCCTATTGCTGTGGCAGGTTTCGACGTAAGGCAGTTGTTGCAAGGCGCATACAGGGTTGAGGAAATGACGCAGAAGGGCAAGAGTTTCGAAGATAATGTCGCCGCTCATTATGCCGTTGTCCGCAATCTTTTGTACAAGAAATTCTCCACTGAAATCCTCGTCAATTTCCATCCGAAACTCCACTATTTCTCGGAGTGGTGGAAGCAACTCTACGGCGAATCCGAAGGCAAGGACGGCAAGGGCATTTTCCCGGCGTCTGTGGATTTCACGTCGGACCTTCACTCGATGGGTCAGTACATTCAGGAAGGTGTTCGCCTGATGTACGAAACTGTTTTGTCTATCGCCGAACCCGACCGCAAGGTTGAGATTCCGTCTGACGCTCAGAACCTCGACCAACTCAATTTCCTCGCAGGAAAGCGTGTTGATTTTGTCAACAAACAGGCTGAACTCGGCACTCAACTTGCACACTTGGACGGCGGCGTTCCGCAGATTCGCATCGAGATTCCCAAACTCAACGAGTACTATCTCGGACAGTTGATTTACTTCTTTGAGAAGGCGTGTGGCATCAGTGGTTACATCTTGGGTGTCAATCCGTTCAATCAGCCCGGTGTTGAGGCCTACAAGAAAAACATGTTTGCCCTCCTCGACAAGCCCGGCTACGAAGAGGCATCGAAGGCAATACGTCAGAGGTTGGCGTAATTGAGCCGTCATAATCAACATTATGTAAAATAAAAATCCTCCGTGTGCAAATGTGTGCGCGGAGGATTTTTTTGTGTTTTATTAATTCAAATTTTACGCTCAGAGGTGATTTCGGGCAAAAAAATTTTACGCTCAGAGTATTTTTTGAGTAAAAAGATTTTACGCTCAGAGAAATTTTGTTGTATAAGTGGATTATTATTAGTAATTTTGCCCAAAATAACAAATTACTCAGATGAAGGACATAATTTTTAAGCGCAAAGTTTACGACAAGTTGCTGAAATGGAAAACAGAATCCAATGGCAAGACGGCTGTGTTGATTGAGGGTGCAAGGCGTATCGGCAAATCAACATTAGTGGAACAATTTGCCAAAAATGAATACAAATCGTATATCATGATAGATTTTGCCAACGTTGAGCCGGAAGTCAACAGTCTGATTGAGAATCATATATCGAATCTCAATTATTTCTTTATGAGGTTGCAGTTCATCTATGGTGTGGCGTTGGAAGAGCATAGGTCGGTTATTATTTTCGACGAGGTACAAAAGCAACCTCTTGCGCGGCAGGCAATCAAATATCTTGTCAAAGATGGGCGTTATCATTATATTGAAACTGGTTCGCTTATCAGCATTCGTCAAAATGTGCAAAATATCGTGATTCCGAGCGAAGAAACACGCATTCAAATGTTCCCGATGGATTATGAAGAGTTTCGGTGGGCTTTGGGAGATACTGCGACCGTTACGTTGTTGAGGCAGTCATTTGCCAACAAAGAGGCTTTGGGCGATGTCACACACCGTCATTTGATGCGTGATTTCAGGCTCTATATGTTGGTTGGTGGTATGCCACAAGCCGTAAATGAATATATTGCCACTAACAACCTTCAAAAAGTGGACGAGGCAAAACGGCAGATATTGCAGTTGTATGCTGACGATATGCACAAGATAGACAAGAGCGGCAAACTTCGTTCTGTTTTGAGGGCAATTCCGTCGGAACTTTATAAAAATGCAAACCGTTTTCAAATGTCAACCGTAGTAGACAACACGTCATCTGCAACACGTCTTGAACTTTTGGACGAGATGCGCGAAAGTATGATTGCCAACATTGCGTACCATAGCAACGACCCACACGTAGGTATGCGTCTGACAGCCGATTTTAGACGCTACAAGATGTACTTGTCGGACACTGGATTATTTGTTACATTGGCATTTTGGGACAAGGATTTTACCGAAAACATTATTTATCAAAAACTTCTGTCCGACAAGCTGGATGCCAACCTTGGTTATGTTTATGAAAATGTGGTCGCCCAAATGCTGCGCAGTGCTGGAAACGAGTTGTATTATTACACTTTTCCGAGCGAAACCCGCAACAATTATGAAGTGGATTTTCTCTTGTCGCGTGGCAACAAACTTTTGCCAATTGAGGTCAAATCGTCTGGATACAAGTCGCACAAGTCGCTTGGTGACGGCGAGGGTCTCAAATCCTGTGTTGCTCTACACCAAAGATTACCATAGGGAAGGTGCTGTGGATTTCTTGCCGATTTATTATGCGCCGTTTTTGTGATCATTCCTCTTTCCACGTTGTCACGGTAACGGTTTCTTCATTTTTCATTGCCTTGGCGTAATCCAAAAAACTGTTGGCTTTGTGGTTGACGCATAGACCAAAAAGGCTCATTGTGCCGCCGTTTACGATTTCGCCTTGTTCCAATAGACCTGTTTTGTCTGATGGAACAATCAACCCGCTTTGTGATGCATTAAAGACGTGCATATATGACAGAAGTTGGAATCGGTCTTCACGCTGTTTTCCGTCAAATAGGGTTTCGTGTTTTTTGTATTTGGCATCAACAACGATTTTGCCGTCAATAAAGAAATCAGGCTGGCACAACACTCTGTTCGGATTGCAAAACTTTTTTTTGCCAATGTTATCAGTTTTGCTGCGTGGATGCGTAAAATCTTTCAAAAACGTTGCAAGATACTCTTCCCAAAGCCACGCGCCGTCGAAAAGTATTCCGTAAACCTTGTCTTTTTCGTTGCCAAATTTGATGGATTCGTGGCGGAGGATTTTTATACACAGACTTTGCAAGGCCGTGTAAGCCCCAAAATACGGATGGCGGACTGGACGGAGGTTTTGACCAATGATTTTGTCGCGAAGTGTCGGCTTGTAAGTGGGCGTGGCAGCCACAATTTGAGAAACACACTGCCGAGTTTCCAAATCGTTGTTGAGCACAACGCCGCCCGATGGTTTGGTCTTGATAAATTCGATAGTATGGCGGATGAGTTGTGTGATTTCGTTGTCGTAACTATGCGTGCGGGTGTTGTAGGCAACCGTGCCCCTGAACGGAATATTTAGGCGGATATGGCGGCTGACATCAATAACGCCACGGAGATTGGCATCGTTGTGCTCAAAAGTTTGATACTTTTTGAACAGTCCCTGCGCCAACGCCTTTTTCAAATGATATGGAAAAAGGTATAGCAAAAAGTCGAAAATCTGTTCTTTGTTTGACGTGTGCTTAATGTCGAACAGATTGAAAGAGAATACTTTTTGCAGCATATAATGCAGAAAATAATCCCTGCCGTCCGATTGCGCAAACCGCGAGCGGATGTCCAACTGCGTATCGCCAAGCCCCACAAAGCCCATAATGTTGTTGGTTATAACATTGTTGCCTTGGATGTTGATGATGTTGCTTTCGCTAATCTCGTCGCCGTATTGGTGCAAATCACGTGGAAAAATGAGCAAGTTTGGGTTGTCGTCGAGTTTCAAATCCTTGATTTTCACGTCGGCGATTTTGGCGAGGTTTGGCAAGTCGGCTTTCGAATCAATTATCTTGCTGTTGTTGTCCGTTGTTTGCAGCGTTGCCATCGTAAGCGTCTTTTAGTTCTTTGATTTTTTTGTCAACATCTTGCATTCCACGCAAATATTCGCGCAAAAGTCCATCGAGATGATATTCCCAAAGTTTGTCGAAATCGCCGTTGTAGTCTTTGAGTTTCAAGAAATAACTTGCACCGATGTGGTAAGCGGACGAAAGCCCGTCAACCTTTTCGATTGCGGCGTTGAGCGATTTCATTTTCTCTTTTGCAACTTCATTGTCAAGCATTTGCATACTATCTTCAGCGGTTACTTCCTTGAAAGCGAACCTGCGGCGGAAGGCAAAATCCATGCTCTCCACGCTTCGGTCGATGTCGTTCATGGTGCCGATGATATAGACGTTTTCGGGGACGAAGAAATGACCAAAACGTTCTGTTTCGCCCAAAGCGTCATCAAAATCGTTTGGTTCAGTCTCCATATTAGCATATTGTGTTTGCACCTTGCCTTTTTTCCCTCGATACCCCGGGTCGATGGAGAAAAACAACTCGCCGAAAATTTTTGAGATTTCGCCACGATTGATTTCGTCTATGATGAAGACAAAGTCTCTTGGTTTTATTTTAGTTACATTATGAAGATTGTGTTTGTTTTTTAGATAATCTATAACACCATTATAGTAACCGAGCCAATATTTATAGAATGGGTTGCCTTCAAATTCAGTTTTGACACCTTTACGTGTTAGAGAACCGCCAACTTTCTTTTCTGTACCTGTATAAAAAGTTAGATTTTTTCTTTGATTGACTGATACATAGAAAACAGCATTCGACGGAGTTTTTAGTTCCATTAAATTGCCATTTTCAACAACTTCATTCAGAAATGATGACCACGCATCATCAAAGTTGTTTGTATCGAATTTTTCCAATGCTTTTGCGCAAAACTCCTTAAACACACCGTCTTTGCGTTCAAATCCGACATTGCCGTTGTCGTCTTGAATTGGTCGCAATCCTTCCACAAAATCGGTGTAATCGTATGACGGATGGAATTGTACGAATCCGACTTCTGCGCCCATTGCCTCTGCAATTTGTCTTGCAAGATAGGTTTTTCCTGTGCCGGGTGCGCCGGTTAGGATGAGGTTGTGGGTGGAGCGGAGTAGGTTGATGTAGGGTTGAATTTTAGAGTTTTGCATAATGGTTTGTGTTGAGAGTAAGTTTGGAAATGCGTCAAAAAGTTCGTAACAAACATCTTGTGCAAGCAAAAGGTTGCTTTGCAAAAGATTAGCAATGGCACTATTTGAAATTATTGTTTTCAGTTCGGTGTCTTGCTCAATAAGTTTTACGAGAGGTTGAATCAGTGCAAGATAATGTTTGTATTTTTTGCCTGCGGGTTCGGTTGGCAATCCCAAATAAGTGCAAAGTTTTTCATAAAAACTGCTTTTATAAAATGTATAGCGATTTGGGTTGCAACACGTTAGTATAATAGCCGCAGTTCGTTCATCGTTGGCTTTGCTGTTGTAGTCGGTGCCGAAATTTTTCAACATTTCAGCCATTGATGTCTTATACTCATACAATCTGCCGTTGAGTTCGATTTTCTCGTCCGTCAGATTGTTAAGTATCGATTTAAACCAAGACTTATTGACTTCGCAAACATATTTCAGGACTGAATTGTCGCGTGGCTGATCAATTAAATTAAAGAACCCACCTTTAGACGAATTCGTAGGATTGGCATTGTGAGCCGTTACAATTTCTATTGGGGTTTTGCCCTGACACGATGTTATCAACTGCCATTTGTAGATTTCGTAGGAATAGTTTTTGTCATCATCAAAATCGTAATTGCGGCGGAGAGTTTTGTATGTTTCTATAAGTTTTTTGTACAAAGGCATTTTGTCAATATTGTCCAAAAACTCCTTTATCTTTTGGATTATTTCGGGCTTTTGAATTTGACGTATGCCTTGACGCAACTGATATTGGAATTGTTCATTTTTAGGAAGTTCTATTATGTTTGCATTCGCAACTGTTACTGAATCCTTGTACTCAATTTCATATTGTTTAAAAGGATTTTCAAGCAATGGCAATTCTGTAACAGGTTGCCTTTTACTTGTTACGATTGCAATGGCTTTCACTGTATATCCATCGGCAATTGCAACGGCATCCCCGATTTTCATATCGCACCCGCCACAAATTACGATTGAATATTGAATGAGTACGCTATAAAAATTGAATCGACCTTTACCCCAATAGTCGCAACCTAATTTCCAAAAGTTCATAGTCGTTTTATGTTTTATTTCTCCCCATAATGATCCATCAGCGAAACCACAAGCACAACTACTGTGTCGTCGTGGATTTCGTAAACCAATCTGTATTCTTGGTTGAGTCGCCGTGACCAAGTCTGTTTGTAGGGGTAATGTTTCAGTTGTTCGACCTGACCTGTTCCTGTGCGGGGATGCTCGGCAATTTCAACCAAAAGGTCTGCCAACTTCTTTAAAATGGATTTGTTGCCACTTTTGACCAACGCTGCGATGTCTTTTTCGGCTCTTTTGGTTTTTTCGATAATGTACGCCATACTTAACTCAATCCCAATAACCGTTCAATATCTTTGCGAGATTTCAGTGGTTCGCCAGAAACCTCCATAGAATCTTTATCGCTGAAAATTTTGTCAAGTGCCTCCACATTCCTCTTGTCGGCAAAAAACGGGTCGCCCGATGGACTTATTTCGTATGGGTCGCAGCGGTACTCCTCTGGAATCTTGGCGATTTCGGGGTCGAGGGGCTTGTGTTCTGCCTTCCACTCTTTCCTAATTTTGCGCAGCGATTTCAACGCCCGTTCCATCATCGTGGAATCTGTTACAATATAACTTAATTCGCGGTGTAATGCTGCATTTAGTTGCATTGCTGTCATAATGTACACGTTTTTTAATTCTTTCGCAAATATAAAAAATAATTCAAAACCCTGCAAAAAACTTTTTTACACCGCCTCGCCATACTCATAAATCGTATCGCTTGGCAAATCAACATGGTCGTTCCAATAGACGACTGTGCGGGTTATCCGAATTGTAGTTCATTGATAATTTCATCAACTATATACAAGTCGCTCATTTGTTGGAGACCGTATTCCGAAGATGACATATATTTGTTGACTCGGGTGTGGAAATATACGTCCAACGCCCTTTCAGGTGTTATATTCAGCCGCTTGGATAGTAGCATAACTATATTGGTCTCCTTGCGCCATAAAACAGAATCTCTCACATCGCGCCCTCCGTTTCGTAATTGTGCAATGTCTCCACAATGTCATCAGCGACGAAATCAAGACTTTGCGTATGCAAAACGTCATACATTCCAATGAGGCGGTCGTGTACGAGGTTTTGTTTGTTGAGCCTGTCGTATAGTTCCGCTTTTGGAACATTAATCTTGCGCGAGGCCTTGTCTATTGCCATTATTGCAAGATGTATTTTGTCGTATTCGAGATTGTTCATAATTCTGTTTATGTAATTCTTTCCGCAAATATAACAAGTATTTTTGTATTCGCAAAAACTTTTTACACCAATTCCTCGCTCCATCCGTGTCCCAAATCCCAATGGATGTCGATGACAAAATCAAAGTCTTCGGGCAGGTTGAACTCGTCTTCGATGAGGTAGCGGAAACTTTTTACATCGGGCAAATCTTCTACCCAATGTCCAACATACACCTGATACTTGCCGGACTGTTCGTCTAAAAAGATTCTGCCTCGCGGTATCATTGTGTAGTTATGCTCTTTGTAAAATATTGACTCTCTGTTGTTTTCTCTTACGGCGCGATGATGCTGTTTTTGCCAATAGGTTTTGTGTAGTTTGCCGATAGTTGCCTTGCCGTTGATAAACGGTGTCTTGTCGGAGTCGATTTTTTCGATACCGAAAAGGCTTTGTGCTTTGGCGTCGTACCAAAAGATGCCTACTTGTGGCTTCCCGCTGTCCATAAAGCCTATCATCGCTGAGCAAATATCCTTGTGCTCCTGTTCGTTGGTGTGGTTAAAACCGTTGCTGTCTGTGGTCATAAGTTTGTACTTTTAAAAATTCATTTTTATTCCTCTTCCCCTTGCGGCAAGATATAATCAGTTGCCTTTGCGGGTGAAATTACGGAATGTCCGAGTTGGCTTTCCAGTTGGTTTTTGGCGGCTTTGGCAACGCTGCCGCCGGCCTTGGCGATGTGTTTTTGTTGGTCGAAACCTTGCGGATTCTTTTCCTTTGAAAGTTCGGTGGCTGAGGCTTCCGCCAAAATGTTGAGCGCAATTTCCACATTTGTCATATTGTCGCGGAGATTTTCCTTTTTCAAACCCTTGAAATTCTTGTACTGTTTGGTTGTGAAACCGCTCCATTCTTTCGTTATTATGTCGGTGAGAGAAGCGTATTCCATACCCTCGTGGACGCCTGTGCGTTTCCATTCGTCGGTGAGTTCCTTGCGGACTTCGATGGACTTTATGCGTTGGTTGATCCAAGCGTCGGAATATCCAAGGCGTTTGTAGTCGGCAACTGCCTGTTGTATATCAAGTTCGGGGTCTTGCATTTGGTCGATGCGCTGACTTGCCACTTGCGCCATCCATTGTTTGAAAGGCTCGGCTTTGGGTGACGGAATCGACTGAATGATGCGGAAAATCGTTTTTGTGTCCCCAACCAATGTTTTGCGTTTTTTACCCGATGCTGTCGGCATTTCTACATGGGGACAATTTATCCCCACGAACGCAGCAAGTTCAGGTTCGCGTTTACGCATCTTTTTGAAGTAGTCGGTAGGATTTGCGCTGTCTGTGAGCACTTCTACTACATCCAACACCGAAAAATACCACTTTTCTTTCTTGTCGTCCCACACGGAGCGGACTTTTTTCTCCTCAAATATCTGTAATGATGATTGTCTGGTCATAGTTATAACAGGTTTATTGTTTTCGCAAATGTAGCATTAGTTTTTGAAACTTAAAAAAAATTTTTTTTCGACTCCTACCGTGTTCAAAATTTCAAAAAAAAGAGTGAAGTTTTTTTACCACAAAAAGCCCCTCTCCTATTTTCCAATAATCTTTTCCACAGTCATTTCGCCAATGTTTTTCAATGTGTTGACAGGTGCTTTGATGTCGTCAATTATCGAATCATTAACGATTTTGTCTGTCTTGATATTATTGTAACAGATTCCAGCAGCGTTGAGACTCTGCATTAATCTCTCCTTGTTATCGGTTATAAGCAGAAGATGGTCGCCATCAAGGAGTTCAGTCTTTCCTTTTGGGATAAAATATTTTCCTTCACGTTTTATCATCACAACAAGAGTATTTTCGGGAATAGGTAAATTCATAATGAATTTTCCATGTTCTTCGATGTCTTGTTGCGAGATTTGAATTTCGGTTGTAACTGAAGTTATATCGTCTGAAAATTCCATATCGAAATTTTTGGGTTGAGACAAATCGTCCGACTCCTCAATTAGATTAAGTTTCTTGGCCATCCACGCCAACGACGTTCCTTGAACAAGTAACGAAATCAACGTACAGACAAAAACAATATTGAATTGCAACCTTGCGTAAGGCGTGTCAGCCATGAGCAACATAATCGCAAAAATAATCGGTGCCGCGCCTTTTAGTCCAACCCATGAAATAAATATTTTTTCCTTAAAACTTCTTTTGAATGGAGCCAAACATATAAACACACTTGCTGGTCGTGCGATGAAAATCATTACAAGTGAAATTATTATGCCCGGTAAAATTTTAGACGGAAGTTCTTGTGGTTTGATGTCAGAGATTTTGGTGTCCATACCGCCAGAAAAAAGTATCACACACAAAGCAATTGTTCCAATAGTTGAAGCGGTTTCAAAATCTTCAAACATTATGAGTTGTAGTCCGCCATCGCCAAAAAGCATCCCCATAAAAAGGAACATCAACAAAATTGGCACTCCAAATTTGTACCCCGCTTTACACGCCCAAATACTTGCAAACGATAAAACCGCTGCAACCAATAAAAAACCTTCCATTGTCTTGTAATTATAATTTAATCAACA
>CAJOJG010000038.1 GCA_905234655.1 uncultured Bacteroidales bacterium | reverse complement strand
GACAATGGCGTGGTCTTGACCGGTTTCATCAAGGGCAGAAAATTACATTCGTTGTTGTCGCATTGCGCGTGTTATGTGTTGCCGTCGAGCCATGAGGGGCTGCCGATAGCATTGTTGGAGGCGATGAGTTATGGCGCGATGGTGATTGTGAGCGACATTCCGGCAAATTTGGAGGTCGGGCTTGACGCAAAATGCTATTTCCCTTGCGGCGATGTGGATGCGCTGACGGATAGGATTGGGGAGGTGTTGGTATCGCCTTCAAAAAAACAAAAATACAACATGTCAAAATACGACTGGGACGAGATTGCCAGCCAAGTAATGGAAGTATATAAGGAATTGTAAACAAGTAATGTTGTGAGTGTCCTTACGGACAGAAATCTTTCAAATCTTAACAAATCTTTCAAAATCACATATTTGTTTGATTCAAAATCTCGTATTTGTTAGATTTGAAATGAATTTGTAAGATTTCTCGCGAAGCGACAAAAATATTGCGATAAGATTTTTGAAAAACGGACAGATGGATTGTTTGTCATTTAGAAAATAATCCATTCTGTCCGTTTTTTTTGCAAATTGGCTATAAATTCTTTTTATTTTATAATTTTTTATTACATTTGCAATCTCAAAGCTTTAGAAATGGAAAAAATGGCTACTTTGGTTGAATATTCCGATGTCGCGATAGAGCGTGGCGGTGTTAAGATACTGGAAAATGTATGTTTCGCCATTAAATCTGGCGAGATGGTGACGATAGAAGGCCCTATCGGGACTGGCAAGTCGTCATTGTTCAAGACCTTGTACGCGGATTTGCCGATTGCGGGAGGCAGGGCGAGGGTTCTCGACTTTGACCTCAAGGGACTTCCCGACCGCAAAATCTCCAAGCTCAGAAGGCGAATGGGCATTGTTTTTCAGGAGTACCAACTCTTTGACAATAAGACTGTCGAGGACAATCTTCGGTTTGTCATAGATTCGTTGGGGTTCAAGACGCCGTACGAGAGTTCGCGTTACATATCGCAAGTCCTTGAGCGTGTGGGCATTGTCGGTAAAGAAAACACATTCCCTCACATGCTTTCCGGCGGCGAGCGTCAGAGTGTGGCGATAGCGCGGGCGATAGTTTGTAACCCCGAACTTGTCATCGCCGACGAGCCGACGGGCAATCTTGACGAAGCCTCCGCGTTGCATATCGCGTCGCTGCTCCACTTGTTGACGAGGGAAGGGGCGGCGGTCATTGTGGCGACGCACGACGAGGCGGTCTTCCGTGGTTTTGAGCACCGCACGCTCAGGATTCAGGACGGAACTATTGTCGAATAAGCACAACGGACGTTTGCCATCAAACATATTTTATTATAATGTGGACAAAGAAAGTATTTTTAATAATTCTCGTATGCGTGTTGTCGCCGGTCATTGCTCCGGGGCAGCATCCATTTTCGTTAAAGTGGCGTGTCATAAAGACCGACAATGCTAAAATCATATATCCGTCATATTTGGGGTTCGACGCGGCGCGGCTTGCCACGGGGCTTGATTATGTCGTCAAGGCTGACACGGTCAACATCGGGCTTTTGCCGAAGAAGATGCCGGTTGTCGTTTCTACAACCTCAAACACGTCCAACGGCTACACGTCGCTGTCGCCTTACAAAATGATGCTCTACTCGCGTCCGATGGAAAGCACCACGCTCGGCTCTGCGGAATGGTATCAGAACCTCCTGACGCACGAGTACCGGCATATTGTGCAGTACAGGATGATGGATCGGGGGTTGACGCGCGCCGCACATTGCGTTTTTGGCTACCTTGGTTGGAGCGCGTTGATGTATTCGGTCCCACAGTGGTTCTACGAAGGCGACGCTGTGTATGCCGAGACTGTGCTGTCGAGCCAGGGCAGGGGCAGGTCTGCGTCTTTTGACGCTCCGCTGTCGGCGATGGTCATGGAGCGTGGCAAACTCTATCCGTATGACAAAATAGTCCACCGCTCATACCGTGACTTCGTGCCCAACCATTATCCTGTGGGCTACATGCTTGTCACTGGCGCAAAACGTCGGCACGGCGCGGATATTTTCACAAAAATCTCAAAACGCCAGTCCTGGTACTCTGTGTGGCCGTTTGCATTTGGATGTGGGTATAAGCATTTCACGGGCGAGAGCCTTGCCGGTGGGTATGAGGCCACATTCTCCGACCTGCGCAACCAGTATGCACAGCGCGCTGATGAGGCTCACGTAAAGTCCTATCCCACAGTCACAAACCCTTCAAGGCGCATCTACACAAACTATCTTTCGCCGTATCACATCGGCAAGGACAGCATACTTTGCGTAAAGTCCTCATTGTCAAAGGCATCACGCTTTGTGCTTATGGACAGCCACGGACGCGAGTATAAAGTCCTTGGACATACTGAAGCCTCGGATTTTGACACTGACGGACGTGTAATCGTCTATAACACAACGGTTCCCGACGTGAGGTGGACATTGCGCAGTTATTCTGACATTGCAGTTTTTGACATCGGGACTGGAAGTTACCACATCGTCACCCAAAAGTCCAAATATGGCAATCCGTATCTGTCGCCCGGCGGCAGCAAGATTGTAGCGGTCGATTTTTCGGACGATCGCGTGTGCAGGCTTGTTGTGATGGCTTTGAGGAGGAGCGGCACTGGCTATTCAACCGAAATCCTCAAGGCGTTTTACAGCCGTCCGCTTGAATATATAAGATGTCCAAATTTTGTCAGCGAGGACAAAGTCGTGTTCATTTCCAATTATGGCGACCGCAACACGCTCCGTCTCCTCGACCTCAACACAATGGTAGCCAACGACATAACCGCCCCGTCGCCAGAAAATATCTCCGACATCATGGTCAGTGAGGACGGCGCATATATATATTATGTGTCCGATATATCCGGCATCGACAATGTACACCGCGTCGCGATTTCCGGCGGCGAGCCTGTGCAGGTCACAAACTCAAAATACGGCGTGACCGACATTTCGAGTGCGGACGGTGTGCTTTATTTCTCACAGTACACCGCAAACGGCTATGACATAGCATATTGCAAGGCTGACGAGAAGGTGGCGGCGATGAAGTCAAAAAAACTTGAATACTTTGCGCCGATGCTTTCCAAAGAGCCAGCCGGAGTGCTTGACCGAATTGCGACGGAACTGCCTGACACCACAATCCTTTCAAAATCAAAACCTTACAGCCAGTTTGCCGATCCCTTCCGTCCGTTGGGGCTGATGCCTAACTGGGGTGAGGACATGATAAGCATCAATCTCTCCACTGCCAACAATCTCGAAACCATATTCGCTTCAGTCACAGAGACATACGACCGCGACCCAGGCGTATGGCGGACTGATGTCGGCATTAGTTACTATGGCTTTTACCCTGTGATTAGTTTTGCCGCGTCGCTCGGCGATAATGGCGACAAGTTCCTGACACAGACCGGCTTTGGCAAGTTCAGGTATGTCGACTACAAATGGCGTGAGAATATCTACAAAGTCTCAGTCTCACTGCCACTTAACTTCTCGCGGTTGTGGTATTCGCAGTCGCTGAACGTCGGGGCTTCGCTTCAAGTCCACGACCTCTCGGGCAAGCCAATATCGTCGTTTGAGGACTATCCGGACGGCAAGATGACAGTGATGTCCGGCTCGTTATCTTACTCATGGTCAAGCCATTCTGCGTACCGTGATTTTAAGAGTCCATTGTCGGTCGCGCTGTCGGGTTCTGCCTACCAGTCGCTCTCCGGCGCAAGGGACGCGTCAATGCTCTTACTGTCCGCCTCGGTGACAGTGCCGGGTATTTTCAGGCAGAACTACCTGACGCTTGGCGGCAACGCCATCAGCCAAAACCAAAGTCAGAATCTTTCGTCGCTGTATCTGTTTGACCACACGGCGTTTGACCTGCGTGGCTATTCGTCGACGAGGATGCAGACGTTTTCACGCTTGAGCGCAGAATATGCGTTCCCGCTCGGCTACCCTGACATCGGTATACCGAGTGTTGTGTGGGTAAAAAGATTCCGTGGCGGCGTGTACGGCGACCTTGCGCGGGGCGAGATTTTCCGTCAGCGGTACGACTACGCCTCGGTCGGAGCGAAGGTGCTTGCCGATTTTTGTGTGCTAAGGCTTAACTACAATATCACAGCCGGAATATCGGTGGCGAAAGGCTTGAAAAAGAACGGCTTAGAAGGCACAGAGACCGCCTTCACATTGTCCTTGCCGTTCTGATAATGATGATTTTTTTAGATGAAATGCAAAAAAAGTGTAAAAAATTTTTTGCAGTTCGGTCTAAAAGCATTACTTTTACCACATGTACATTCGGTATTAACCGTCACAAAACATCTAAATTCTGATATGAGAAAAATATTGTTATCGGCGATGTTCTCCGCGATGGCGTTGTGCGCTGTGGCTCAGGACGTTTATACGCCCAACAGGACTACACAAGTTGCCTCTTACGACATCGAAGCCAGGCTTGACACGGACGCCAAGATGGTCTCGGGCGTGGAGGTCATAACATGGCGAAATACGTCTAAAGACACGATTTCGGAGCTCATGTTCCATACCTACCTCAATGCTTTCAAGAACTCCAACAGCACCTTCTTCCGCGAAAGTGCGTTTAACGAGGGCTATAACCTTGGCGAGTACCCTGCGGAAAATGAAATGGGATATATCGACATCACACGCATGATTGTCGTTGACGGTGAGCCGCTTACACAGGACTTGAAGTATGCG
Source organism: uncultured Bacteroidales bacterium (assembly GCA_905234655.1). Taxonomy (GTDB): domain Bacteria; phylum Bacteroidota; class Bacteroidia; order Bacteroidales; family UBA3824; genus UBA3824. Next base: position 28,827 of record CAJOJG010000038.1, on the reverse strand, counting down.
CAGCCCGACGACGGCAACGCTGCCGACCAGACTGTCATGTCCGTCAAGCTCCCCAAGAAAATCATGCCGGGCGAGCAGGTCAAAATCCAGGTTTCATTCCTCTCCAAACTCCCCAAAATCCTCGTGCGCACCGGCTATGAGCGCGGCGACTTTTACATGGTAGCCCAGTGGTTCCCGAAACTCGGCGTGTACGAGCCAAAAGGCATGAGGCAGCGCAAGAAAGGCGGTTGGAACTGTCACCAATTCCATTATAATTCAGAATTTTACGCTGACTTCGGCACATATGACGTGTCCATTACTGTCCCTGAAAAATACAAAGTCGGCGCTACCGGCGTGGAGACCTACGAGGCTACGACCCACGATGGCACAAGGATTTATAAGTTCCACGCAAACGACGTGATTGACTTCGCCTGGACAGCCTCCCCGCGTTATAATGTCATTACCGACACATTCAACAACAAGGGCATCAAGCTCCTCTACATGCCCGAACATGGCAGTGAGACTGAGCGTTACATCGACGCCATAAAGCACGCCATGGAGTACATGGAGAAGAATGTCGGCGAGTATCCTTACCCTCAAATCACGATTGTAGACGTTCCGTATTATGCCTCGCGCGCAGGCGGCATGGAATATCCGATGTTCATAACCACAAACACATTCAAGAACGTCCCGTCCGGCATACGCTACATGGAATCGACTGTGATACACGAATTTGTCCACAACTATTTCATGGCTGTAGTCGCCACAAACGAGTTTGAGGAGGCATGGCTTGACGAGGGCATTACCCAGTTCTACGAGGGGCAGATTATGGACGAGTATTATGGCGAAGGCTCGCTCGTCAATTTCTTTGGCTATAAGGTCAACAGCTCCGAGCATAACCGCCTGTCATACACCCAAAGCTACAATCCAGCAATCGCCACCATCGACAATCCCGTTTGGAAATATCCGTCGTACACCTATAGCACAATGGCTTACGACAAGGCCAGCACGATGATGCAGACTTTGAAGGGCTTGATGGGCGAGGAGCATTTTAACAATGCGATGAAGAACTATTATTCAAAATTCATGTTCAAACACCCATCGGGACGTGATTTTGTGGCGTCGATTAATGAGGAGGTCTCCAAGATGAACAACCCCACGCTCGGCACTAACCTCAACTGGTTCTTCGACTCGATGCTGCGCACGGACGAGGTTTGTGACTATAAACTCACAAAAATTGTCAACCGCCGTTTCACCGGCACAAAACATGGATTCTTCGACACCGGCATCGAAAAACTTTTCGTGGACACTGACACTGCTTCCGAGATGCGCTCCTCGATTTACGTACAGCGCATGGGCACAATGGTAATGCCCGTCGAGGTGCTTGTGACGTTCAAGGACGGCACTACAAAACTCCTCAACTGGGACGGCAAGGCGCGGTGCAAGGAGTTCATACTCGACACTACAAGCCCTGTCGTTTCCGCACAAATCGACCCGGACAACAAGATTGCCTGTGACATCGATTACGTAAACAACTCGGTATCAAACGGTTCAGTGTCGAACCCAGTATGGAAATACGCTGTCAAGTTCCTGTTCTGGCTTGAGAACATATTCCAGTCAATAGCGTTCTTCGCTTAAACCTTTTTAGAAAAAAAATAAAACTCGCAACTAAATCTAATACACAGATGAACATTATCAAAGCATACGGCAGGGGATTCAAAAACTCGTTGCGCCATCCAAAGATGATTCTCCTGATATTTGGCATCACGCTGTTACTCGGGCTGTCGCTCGCGTTGCCGTTCTTCTTCTCGTTCAAGACGGCTGTCGGGTCGAGCATGGTCTCGAAGACATTGGATTACACGATGTACAAGGAACTTGTCAACTCACATTCCTGGAACCTTGAGTCGATTTTGAGCCAAGGGCGGTTTTTGGTGTTGATATTCTGGCTGCTGATGATTTTCTTCGTGGGCGGCATAGTGCGCACCTTCAACAAGGAAGACTACTCGACATCGACATTCTTCGCCGGTGCGGGTGTCAACTTCTTCCGCTTCCTCTTGTGCGACGTGATAATGATTGTGTTACAGGTCATTACAGCATTGATACTGTTCGGTGTCGCGTCGTTTGTGCTGTCGCTTTTTGACAATGTTGTCACGGAAACGCCACTGTTTTGGGCGTATGGCGTTGCGGCGTTCATCGTTGCGTGTGCGGTAGTGCTGCTGTTGATGATTTCGGACTATGCGAAGTTTTACATGGAAATGGAGCGCACGAGCCGCGTCTTGAAGGCAATCGGCAAGGCGACCCAATTTGTGTTCCGTAACTTCTTGAAGACATATTTCCTCTATGCGCTGCTGCTTGTTGCGCCGCTGTTGACATTGGTGCTGTACAAGTTGACCTTTGACCACGTCGGCATGAACACCGTTTGGGGCATCGTGATAATGTTCCTGGTTCAACAGGTTTTCATCATTTTGAGGGTTTGGTATCGTATATGGTCGTTGTCGAGCCAGTTTGAACTCTACGCCGACGACTACGAGAAGGTTGTGTCCTACGACTTGGAGACCTCCAAGATTACCACGACCGTGACGACCGAGGAGGAGAATGTCACAACCGAGAATCTTTCAAAAGTTGTTGTCGTTGACGAAACAGACGACACCGCCACACAAGCCGACCGCGTTGTAGTTGTTGTAGACCCGACCACGGACGAAAGTACTGAGACTGAAACTGTAGTTGTCAACGATTCCGGTGATACTTTCACCACGACGACCACTACCACCACAACAACTACCACGACGACCACCACAACAACATCGTCCGATGATTCCGCTACAACTGACGACGTTGCCGCCACTATAACGACCGACGATGCCGTAGCGACTGACGACGAGCAGACGGTTGTGATGTTTGAGAAGGATGATGATGGTCAGAATGAAGATGAAGTTAAGAATGACGGCGAAAGTCAGAAAGATGAGGATGAAACCACGCCGACTGACGATGAGGACAAAACCGAAGAACTTGCCGTTGAAAATTCCGACGAAAAAGTCGAGGTGACAGTCGTTGAAAATTCTGACGAAAAAGTCGAATCTGCTGTTGAAAAAGCCGACGACAATGTTGAGGTAATCGACAACACCAACGAAGTACAAGTGGCTGCTAATGAGGATGAAACCCAAGAATCGGACTTAGACGATGAAGTTCCTGAGCCTGATGACAATGATGAAATCGACGAGTCAATCCTTGCGCAGTATTATGATTCGACGGATTCCGAAGAACCGGCAGAGGAGGAGACGGAGGATACTGTGGAGGTTGAACCGGCAGAGAAGGCAGGGGAGAAGGAAGAAGTTGAAGTTGTGGACATTGAGGACGTTGACGAATCGCTCGGTTCGGGAGTGCCGTTGGATTTTGAAGATGACGACGATGAAGTTGAGGTAGTCACAACGACGACTGTCACGACAACCACCACGACGACGACAACCACGGACGTTGACGAGGACGAAGACTTGCCCAAAATAATAAAAATATACACCGAACAAGAAATGCGCGAAATTGCTAAAGAACAGCAGGAAAGTGCTGGATTCAAGCCGGACATTGAGCTGACAGAGATTGTGTCCGAGGACGTCATCGACGGCGAACCCTCTGGCGAAATGCACCAAGACGAACAGTTTGTGAAGAACGGTCTCAAGGACGGCGAAGACTTCAATGACCCAAATTCTGACGCTTTGGGATAGTATTCTGTCCCAAGGCATCGGTAGGGATTGTCCCCAAAGGCGTTTTTGTGTAATTAATCGAAAATTTCGATTTCGTTATTTTCGGGGTTGTATTTAAGGCCGTGGGTGTGGAGAGTGGCGTTGAAAGTTTGGACGTTAATTTCACCGTTGCGCCACAGGAACAACTCATGGCGTAAGTCTGCAATCATCTCTTTCAAGTACGCAATCGTTGTATTGTCGTCAGCGTCAGCTTCCAAGTTGATGTTGACGACAGTTTTTTGTGTGGCGGGTTCAGTAACTGGCTGTGGTTCAACGGTTGGTTGTGTTTCAACGGCAATAGTTTGTGGTTCTGCTGTGTCAGTCTGTGGTTGTTCGACTGTGGCAGGTTGTTGGACGGTGTCGGATGATTGGGCGGGGGCTGTCGGTGCCGGCTGGGTGGAGCGTGGCTTGGACAGAATCTCGTCGTCGTCTTCTTCGGACTGTTCTGGTTTGATAAGGTCCACAGGGTTGCCTTTCATCTCGCCTTTGCGTCCAGACTTCTTAATACCGAGTGAGTTTTCTATCAGGCTGTCAAGGCCTCCCTTAAAATTTTTCTTTGCCATATCAAACTATGTTTTTTGTTATTTTGTTTCTGTTGCACTTTCTTCCGCGTCTTCTTCGTCGTCGAACTCGTGATGGCGGTCCATGATTTCCTGGACGAGGTTCTTATAGTCTTCCGCGCCTTTGCATGTGTTGTCGTAGTGGAAGATGTCCATGCCTTGGCTTGGCGCTTCGGCTAAGGAGATGTTGTCACGGATTCGGGTGTCGAATAGTTTTTCCTGGAAGTATGTGTATATGGTCTCCACGACGTCGCGGTGGAGGACTTTGCGTTTGTCGAATTGGGTCACGAATACGCCGGTTATCTCGATGTCCTTGTTGAGGCGTTTTTTGACTTTGCCGATGACCTCGATGATTTTTGTAAGACCTTTTATGGCGAGGTAATGGGCTTGGAGCGGTATGTAGACCTCGTTGGCGGCTGTCAAGGCGTTGATGGTCAGCAGACCGAGCGACGGCGGGCAGTCTATGAGTATGTAGTCGTACTTGTCCTTTATCGAGGAGATAGCGTCCTTAAGGATGTACTCGCGTCCGGCTTCGTTAATGAGTTCCATCTCCGCTCCTGACAGGTCGAGCGACGAAGGGAGTATGTCGAGGTTTTCAAATACTTCGACGGTCTTGGCTTCCGCGTCGCCCTTCAGCACTTCGTATACGGAAATGTCCGACTTTGTAATGCCGTAACTCTGTGTCATGTTGGACTGTGGGTCCATGTCGATGAGCAGCACCTTGTGGCCGGTAAGGGCCAGTCCTGCGCCGATGTTGACAGTGGAGGTCGTCTTTCCGACACCGCCTTTGTGGTTGCTTATAGCTATGATGGATGTACTCATTGTTCTTTCATTTTACGTCTCACAAAGATAAGCAAAATTTCTTAATCTCTGCCAAACTTTTCTTTCAAAAAATACACCATATTTTGTTAAAAATGTGTTTGGGCGTTTATTTTTTGGAATGTTTGTTGCTATTGTGGAAAAAAACTGTGTTGCCTAAAAAAGTTCGTTGTTCCATTTTTTTTACAACATTGTTTTTTTTTATGAAAATTAATATTTACCTTTGTATTGACATTGTTAAAATAAACATAGATGATGAGGAAGGTCTATCTACTTCTAATACTGATATTTACCTCGATGGCAGCGGTAGCTCAGGTTGATGAGACGCCGTTCGATGTCATCGAGCGTGACATTTTGGGTGTTGACCATATCAACTTTGATGAGGTTGTACAGAGCAGGGTTATCGGCGCTGCGCGTTCGTCGAAGAGCGTCGAGGATTTGCCCCTTACTGTCTATGTGATTGACCACCAGGATATTGTCAATAATAGTTACTTCACGCTTGGCGACGTCTTGAAGTCCGTTCCGGGCATCAGGGTCTCGCAGCCACAGTCCGGCGAGCTTGGCGAGGCTTTCATGCAACGTGGACTTTTGGGAAATACATACACTAAGATTCTTATTAATGGCGTGGACATCAAGCCGTCCGGCACGTATGGCATGACGCTGGGCGCGAATGTGCCGATACGTCAGGCGGAGCGCATAGAGATTATCTACGGCCCTGCGTCGGCTTCCTACGGTAATGATGCCTGTGTGGGTGTCATCAATATCGTCACACGTGAGCCTGAAAATGCGTCGTTCACAACCGCCGACCTCCACATGGGCACCGGCGAGATGTTCTACCTCGACTTCCATGCTGGCGCGAAGGTCGGCCACGGAAAGAATGTGGCGATGTTCTCTATCTATGGCAGCAACCTTCAGTGCGGCGATGTCAATGTCCCGCGTGACCGTGACCTCTATAACCGTTGGAACTATTTCCTCCAAAACGGCGACACTCTCGACATGCCGCTCTCTGACGGTCAGGTATATACAATCACGAGGAGCATGATTAATGAGGACATGTTCAACAAGTACAGCGACATGTTCAGTGGAATGTCGACGTACTTCATTAACTATCGTGGCGACTTCTACATGCCGGAGATTAACGAGATGCCGCAGAACGCCACACAGGTTGGCGCGGAGATTAAGTTCCGTGGACTTACATTTGCCTATAACATGCTTCACCGCATGGATTTTGCGGACTTTGGGCAGAGCTCGATGACGTATTCGTACTACGACCCGCGCAACCTTCAGGGCGAGTATATCCGCCGCGCGCTCATTTCGGCAGATTATAAGATTGGCAATGTGCAGACTAACACGGTCTTGCGCTATATCCGCTACCGCGTCGACAAGAACTCGAGCCGTGGCGTCAACTGGAACACGCTCCCACAGTATATCTACGGCGCGAGCGACGATGTGGCTTTCGAGGAGAACATTTCGTGGAACCCGGTCGACAAGTTCTATATAAACACTGGTGTCTCGTACCAGTTCTCGGGCGTTTTGCCGCCGACGCTGGAATGTGAGAGGAAGTTCGACTTCGATTCTTATAAGGAGTTTTCGCGCAGCGTGGATTATGTGGACGAGGTTTACGGTAATTTCGGCATCTACCCGTACACATTTTGGCAGGCCGGCGCGTACCTGCTCATGGACTATGACGTGAAGAACCTCACGCTCACCGGCGGTGTCCGTTATGACTATAACTCGCAGTGGGGCAATTCGATTAACCCGCGTGTCGGCGCGCTGTATAAAGTCACTGACCGACTTTCGCTCAGAGGCTCACAGTCATACGCCTATAAGGTTCCGTCCGCCGCGCAGTACGACTATTGTATCGGAGTGGCGATACCTACCGCGCTTGGTAACGTGATTGCGCTCCACCATGTGCCGTCCGACGTTGACGAGTTGACCCCGGAGAGCATTAGTTCGACGGAGGCGGGCATCAGGTTCTACACAAACAAGACGTCGTATTTTGAGGTCGTCGGCTATACAAACATCGTCAAAGACCCATTGGTACGCGCCTGGACAAAGCTCACTGACATCGGATTGAAGGAGCAGCCATTGCCGGACGGGACCCACGTTTTCATCCCCGACCCCGAGAATCCAATGAGCGCAAACTTCCCACAGGGCTATTTTGTGGGTGTGACTGACTTTTTCAGCACGACAAAGGGCCGCGACTGGACACGCGCGTATAAGAACGAGACTAATGCAAAGACCAAACTCTATGGCATACAGTTGATTGGAGTTATAAAAGACATCATAAAGCCGATACATTTGGACGTAAACGCCGCGTACACCTTCACAATGGGACACGAGAACCTCTCCAACAACGACGCTTTGGCGGAGCAGTTCATCGAGGTTGACTATATCCGCCATACGCCCAAGCACATGGTGCAGGCATCTGTGGAGTGTGACCTTGGAAAGTACTTCCACATAAGGTTCGACAACACGTTCTGCTCAAAGTTTGCGAGGATGTACTACCAGGCGACGGACAATCCGTACTTCTGGTCGCCGAAGTATTATAACCTCGACTTCGCCTTCACCGGCAAGGTCGGCAAGAACCTGTCGCTGATATTCAAGATGTCTAACGTCACAAACACCATCTACGGCGGCATAGACGTGAAGAACATGGACGTGGATTTGCCATATAATCCGCAGTTGCTCAGGACTTTCAGGTTCGGCGCGACATACGATTTTTAGGAATTTGGGATATTTTGGCCGTTGGAGGCCGTTTTGGAACTCAATTTGTACAAGTAAGAACAAGGAATTATTATTTTAAGTGATGTGTAGAAAACTAACATACGGTTTCAGACTGGCGTTGCTGACGACGGCGTTGCTGGCGGTCCCGATACTTGGCATGGCACAGGGCATGTCCCAAGGCGGGTCGGCTTTGGTGCGCGAGCGTGATAGCCTTGTCAATCTGATTTCGCAGGAGACGGACTCTAAGCGTTTGGCGAAGTTGTACTACGACTTGGCGACGCGGTACGATGCCCTTGGGCAAATCGCGAAGGAGATTGAGGCCGCCGAAAAAGCTGTTTCCTATTCTAATGAGTGTAAAGACAACACCACTCTCTACAAGTCACACATGCTCCTCGGACACTGCTATGTCGTCAATAACGACGCTACCAACGCCTTGCAGAGGTATCTCTCGGCAAGGAACGTGCTTGAGAAAAAGTTCAACGAGGAGCGCAAGCAGTATATGGACGAGCAGACCGCCAAGGGTGTTCCTCAGAATGAGATAAAGGAGTACCAACGCTCCTTAGAGGACATAGAGACCGACGCGGACATCGTGTACGAAATCGGCATGGTCTACTTTAACCGTGGCCACTACAGCCATTCAATCGACGACTTCAGCGACGCTTTGATAACCTACCAGTCCATCGGCGCGGACGAGAAGGCGTTGGACACCGAGGCGCGCTTGGCTGTGTCATACTACATGCGCGGCGACAACGAGACCGCCATGACATATTATGAGTCGCTGCTCGACACATACAAGGCGCGTGGCGACTGGGAATCCTCGAAGATGGTATACCAAAGGCTCAACGACCTTGGCATCGCCGAAAAGCAGTACGATAGGGTGCTGGAAATCAACAAGGAGCTATACAACGAGTGCATCGCCCATAAGAACATCAGCGAGTCCTTGAACGCGCTTAACAATGTCGCCTATTCATACGTCTGCCTTAATGATTATGAAAAGGCGGCGAAGTACTACAAGCAGCTCCTCGACACCGACCCGAAAGTGTCGGGCGACGAGCGTCTGCTTGGCGGAACGTACACAAGCCTTGGACTCTGCTATCAGAACATGGGCGACGAGGACGCTGCCGCCGAGGCTTTGAAGAAGGCCATCGAGTACCGCACAAAATATTCCCAAAACGTTGAGTGCTCGTCCGTCGAGAACATACTCGCGCTCATCTACCTCAAGAACCAGGATCTCCATAATGCAGAGTTCTACGCGCAGGCTGCTGTCAGGGACGCTGAAAAGTCCGCCGACACCGAGGCAATGAAAGCCGCATACCAGACATATAATAAGGTGTTGCAGGAAAAAGGCGAATATCAGGACGCATTGTCCTATTACCAAAAATACCTCTCCATCAGGGATTCCGCACAGCTCGAAGCCACGCTGAAGGAGCGTCGCATGGCGGAAGACCTGCGCAACTTGACTGATGCGGAAAACCGCTACCAGGAGGACATCGCCGCCAAGGAAATCATTGAACTTGACAACGAGCGTTACCGCCTGTTGGCGCAGGCGCGTGACGCTGAAATCCAAAGGCTCAACGACCTACAGGAGATGGAACGCCGCCGCATGGAGGATTTGGCGCGCCAGCAGGCGGAGGAGCTTAAAAACCAAATCCGCATGAACGACCTTGAGCGCGAGAAGTTGGCAAAGGAAGCCGAACTCGCCATCAAGCAGAAGGAACTTCTCGAGCAGGAGGCGAAGGCTCAGTCCGACGCTCGGGAGATGGAACGACTTAAGCTTGAGCAGGAAATCCAAAACCGCAAACTCGCCGACCAGATGAAGGACGCGAGCATGATGCGAAGGATGCTGTTGTTCGCCGTCTTGGGCATCTTGGGCGCGTTGGCATTCGTGGTAATCGTCAGAAGGAAAAACAGCAAGCTCAAGGAGCAGCAGGCAGAAATCGAGTCCAAGAACAAGGATCTCCAGATGAAAAACGACGAAATCCTGTCCATCAACCAGGAAATCACGAAGCAGAAGGCTGTCATCGAGGAGGCCAACAAGTCCATCACAGACAGTATCATCTACGCAAAGCGCATACAGACCGCCGTGTCGCCCGCGCCGACGTTCCTCTCGCAGTTCAACTTTGACTATTTCCTGTTCTTCCGTCCGAGGGACATCGTCAGTGGCGACTATTACTGGTTCTATACCGACCATGAAAGGCACGTGTTCATCGTCGCCGCCGACTGTACCGGCCACGGTGTACCTGGAGCGTTCATGAGCATGCTCGGCGTGTCGCTGTTCAACAAGATTGTGGCGGAGCGTCAGATAATCCGTCCCGACCTTATCCTCAACGACATGCGCAACGAGGTAAAGAGCGCGCTCCATCAGGAGGCCATCAACAACACGCAGAAGGACGGCATGGACTTGTCGCTTGTGCGCATAGACCTCGACACGATGATGATGCATTTCGCCGCCGCAAATAACAACGGCTACCTCTTCCAGGAGTATGACGAGTCGCAGCGCGAAGAAATCAGCAAGGATCTTGTCAAGCCCGAATACCTCCGCGACCTTGGTAATGGCAAGCTCCTGAAGCTTACCATCATGCCGGCTGACGCGATGCCAATCGGCGTATACCTGAGGGAGAAGGAGAGTTTCACCATGACCTCGTACCAGCTCCGTCCGGGCGACACGTTCTATCTCACGTCAGACGGCTACGTAGACCAGTTTGGCGGCAAGTATGGCCGTAAGTTCCTCTCGCGCAACTTCATAAAGATGCTCATGGACATCCATGGCAAGCCCATGAAGGAGCAGGAGGAGATTGTCATCGAGACCCACGAGAACTGGAGGGGATTGGAGTATGACCAGCTCGACGACATCATCGTCATGGGCATCCAAGTTTGAAAGTTTTTTTTGTTAAGAGATAATCATCAGATAAACACACACATCAGAATAATATAATGGCTTACGAAATTGAAAGGAAATTCCTTGTTAAGGGAGAATTTAAGCATCTTGCGTTAAGGAGCGACTACATTGTCCAGGGCTACCTTTTTTCAAACGAGCAAAAGTCAGTCAGGGTGCGCCTTCGTGGCGACAAAGGCTATGTGACGATAAAGTCGACCCTGGAATCTACAAATGTGACGCGGAACGAGTGGGAATACGAAGTCCCCGCCCATCAGGTGAACGAGATGCTGAGGATTTGTGAGCCTGGAATAATCGAGAAGACGCGCTACATCGTCAATTATAAGAACCTCGTAGTCGAAGTAGATGAATTTTACGGCGACAACGAGGGGCTTATCTTGGCGGAGATAGAGCTTGCATACGAGAACCAGATTTTTGAAAAGCCTGATTTTCTCGGCGATGACGTGACGGACGATTCCCGTTACCTCAATTCTGAACTGTCAAAACACCCATACCGTGAATGGAAAAAATAATGCATAATTCATAATGCATAATTGCATTATGAATTGTCCTGGTGCATCTTGATGAGGAGTTGTTCCTTTGTGGCGGCGTAGAGGGGGCGGACTTCCTCCGTGGCGGCTGGTTCGGCGGCTGAAACTGTGTCGTGCAGCTCCGACGCAAGGGCGGGGGAAAGGTTGTCGGTGCTGTTTTCGAGGAGTGTGAAGGCTTCGAAGACAGTCTCGAAGTCGCCCGACGAGCATATAAGTTCCACAATTTGAGGTGCTTTGTGCGAGAAATCAAGACCCGTTTGCCATAGTGACGACATGAGCCTGCGCTTAATTCCATTGTCCGGGGTCTGCGCCATGTAGCCGAACACGATGTCGGCTGCCTGTTGTTCACGGATGTCGCTGCATAGGTCTATAATCACGCCCTTCGCGGTCTCCGAGCGGTCGGAGGTCAGGAGTTCGAGTATCGGTGGCAGGAGTTCAAGGTCGGCGTCGCCTCTATAATAATGTATGGTCTTGGCGAGTTCGTCGTCGCTGTCTGTGCCGAGTTTCTTGATAAAGAGTTGTTTCTCCGCTTTGTTCATGGTTCGTTTTTATTCGTCAGTAATGTACTTCTGTTTTTTTTGATGCAAATTTAGTTATAATAATACTTTTTTGCATTATTTTTGATGTTTTTTTAAGCAAAAAATCTTCAAAAATTGTTCAAAAAAGTTTCATAATGGAAACAATAAGTTATATATTTGTATTCTGAAGAGAGTACAAGGTCATTGTACGCCGAAGAAAACTTTAATTATTTGAAATACAGTAGAAATGGGAGATATTAGAAAGATTTGTACACTGGTAGTGTTGGCATCGGCCATGGCAGTCGGCTGTAGTTCCGGAGATGTCAAGCAGACTAAGCAGAGCCTCCGTGACAGCGCGAAGGTAAAGGCGACCGCCTATCAGGATGTCAATATCTATTACGCGCTGCCTTCGCCATTGGAGGTGGCGTATATCGTGGAAAATTCGGGCGTGGACTACGAGCCTGAGATTCTCCATAAGACCGAGCTTGGCGTGAGGTACTCGACGACGAAGTCTTCCGCTGTCAATCTTGGCATTTATGGCGCGGACTTGAGCTATTCGATCCTGTTCAACCAGCAGCAGGTCGCGCTTAAGTACCTCGACTGCATAAAGAACCTGTCCTCGGGGCTCGACGTGTCCGACAAAGTCGCTGTCAACAAGCTCCGCGAGATGGAGGACAATATCCACGACAAGGAGAAGCTGAAGAAGATTGTCGCGCAGACTTTCTTCCATTCCGATGCCTTGCTTAAGGAGAGCAGCCGCCGTCCCACAGCGTCGATGATAGTCGCGGGAATGTGGGTGGAGAGCATGTACATAGCCACGCGGCTTTCCGGCGGCGACCCGGCGTCCAATCCTGCGCTCACGCGGTGCATAGTCGAGCAGGGCATGGTGTTCGACGACCTTCAGGGTATGCTCGGCGCGATAACCGGCAGCGACGACGTGGCGTACATACGGGACAAGGTAAGCGTCATCGGCCGTGACTATGCCGACCTGAAGGCGAGCCTTGGCGGTTCGTTCGTGTTCACAGGGGAGCATCTTGACGTGGACGCGGCGGTCTTCAAGCGCATCTGTGACGATGTGCAGGCGGTAAGGACTGATTTTACCCAACTTTTCTGATTCAAATTAGTGTGAACATATAAGAAAATATTTGGTATGAAGAAACTATTGATAATCTCGTTGGTCTGTCTGTTATGCCAGATGTCGGCCAAGGCGCAATGCCGCGAGTATATTGAGGCCATCGCGGAGTCGGAGCTCGACCCGTATGTATTGGATGGCAACTTTGAAAGCCCCATCGTGTCGGAAGGCGACGCCGTGGAGTTCTACAGGACTTTTATGGCTGGGCTCAACTATAAAATCGATGTCTGCGGCATGGATATGTTCTTCAAGGAGATTACGATTTCGGAGGTCGAGAAGAAGGACGGCGGAAAGCGTGTTGTCCGTAATGTCCTGTTCAAGAACTTCGGAAAGAACACCGAGGACCAGATTGTCACGACTTCCGACGGCACGTCCTTGCCGCTGAACGGACTTAATTTTTATGAGTTTACGCCCGACCATACTATGGAGCTCCTTATTAAGGTGAAGATCGTTCCATTCGACGGCGGCGGCGGACTTAAGCTCGAGGGATGCCTTGGAATCCTGGTCGGCTTTTCTAATTAAAGATTGATAATAGAGAAACCAACGTATACTAATTGATTTAAGCAAACAAACATTTAATCAAAATGAACTTTAAGAATATGACTTATGAGGCTGCGCCTCGTAAGAAGAAGTCACTTGCTGAGGAAGACGAGGAGTTCGACAGCAGGTTTGAAGGCGGCGACGACATGGATGATGTTGACGACGGGGACGACTATGACGACCTTTCCGGCGACGACTTGTTGGACAAGTTCGACGACGAGATAGAAGGCGTGGATCTGGACGACCTCGACCTCGACGACCTTGACGATTTTGCGGACGAGCTTAGTGACGACGACTTGGATGTGTTCGACAGTGATTTTGACAATGACGGCAGGCCTTCACGGCAGCGTCACCGCAACTCGGAGCCTGATGACGACGAGATAGACGACAGCGCGTTCTACAATGACGATTTCAGGGATTTTGACAATTACACGACAATCTCTGACGACGATTTTGACGACGACCTCGATACGTATCTCGAGAACGATGGCGGCGGCTATTTCGATGACTATGACAGCAGGTATTAGAGAGTGATGGAGTTCGGACGGAAAGTCTGCGCTCCATCACCACTGACACATTTTTTGGATTCAATGGAGGTAATTCCAATAACTTTGGGGATTCGTGACGAGGCGGATTGCGGCTTTGAAGTCGCTGTCCGCCTCGTTCAGTATCTGACGGAACTCGTTTTCGCCAAAGAGTGCTTCGGCGATGCTGGCTTTTATGAATGTTTTGACGTATTTGTTCGAGGGTTGTGGCATCGGGGCTTCCATGATGTTTTCGAGCGGCGACGTGGGGCGGCGTATCGCCATTTCTATCGCGTCCGAGACGTGGAAGTTTGTCTCAAATTTCTTGAAGCTGCCGTATGTGGAGTTCAGCCGTGCGCGGTGGGCGTCGACATATTTATAGGCAAAGTCGTGGATAATGTCGATGTAGATTGTGTCGCGCATGTTTTGGGGCTTGTTCGTGGAGTCTTCGGCGACGAAGAGGTCAGGCACAACGCCCATCTGACCGTAAACAATTCGGTTTCTGATGACTGTTTTGTGCATCGGCTTTCCTGTGGTGGATATGCTGTCGGCGTATAGGTGTTCCAAACGGGCGCGGCGTTGGCTTATCTCGTCGAAGTATTCGGTGTACTTCCCGCGTGTGAACGGCTTTTGGATATGGCGGCCGGACGGAGCCTGAATCCAGCCGTTAGTGATGTTGACCTTCGAGCCGTCCTTGAGGGTGATGACTTGTTGTGACATTCCTTTTCCGTAGCTGCGCCGTCCAATGATTATTCCTCGGTCGTTGTCTTGGACGCTGCTTGCGACGACTTCGCTCGCCGAGCCGCTGGCCTCGTTGATGAGGATGTAGATGCGGCTTTGTTTTAGTTTGCCGTCTTTGTTGGCGAACTCTGGCGGGATTTCGTGGTGTTTGTTAACCATTTTATAGAGCATCATGTTTGCCGGGGTGATTTGGTTGAGGATTTCTTTTGCGGAGGTCAGCGTGCCGCCACGGTTGTCCCGGAGGTCGATGATCACGTTCTTGAGTTCTTTGCGCGACATGTTGCCGATGGCTTTCTTGAACTGGGAGCCGGTGTATCTGTTGAAAGTCGTGATTTTCAGGTATGTGGTCGAGTCGTTGGGTGCGTAGCAAGCCGAGATTGTGTTTTGTTGGAGTTGGATTCTTGGGATTGTGACGGTCTTTATGCCACCGTGCGGACGGTAGATGTTTAGCTTTATGGAATCTTCCCGGAGCGCGATGATGTCAAGTATGTCGTCGTCGGAGAGGATTCTGTTTGCGACTTTCTCGTCGTTTATGCTTTCGACTTTTGTTCCGTTTTTCAGCCCTGCTTTTGCTGCCGGGGTGCGCGGCTTGACGTCGATGACGGTCAGCGTGTCGTTGTATGTGGCGTAATACGCGCCGATTCCGACTTTGTCACAGTTGTTCTGCTTGTTGTCTTCGGCGGCTTCTTCCGGGTTTTTGTATACGGAGTGGGGGTCGAGCATAAGGAGCATCGCGTGGAGCGTGTAGTCGAATATCTTGGCCTGGGGCATTGTGTCAGGGTAGACGGTGTTAATCAGTTTTGCAATCTCGATAATCTTGTCCGTGTCAGAGTATTGGCTCTCGTTCTGCGCCTTGACATCATTAACGGCAGCAATGGTCAGTGCCAATGCTGCCGCTATCTGTATTATTTTTTTCATTTGGACTGATTTTTAACCTCCTTTGCGATTTCCGCGAGGGCTTCTCCAGCCTTTTTGGGTATGTAGATGTCGGTTGTTCCGTGGGTGTATGTCGATTCGGCGGGGTTGATTTCGATGATTACTGCGCCGCGCTGTTTTGCGATTAGCGGGATGTATGATGCCGGCGCGACTTCGCCCGTGGTTCCTACGACAAGCACGAGGTCGGCTTTCACGGCAAGTTCCTGGGACTTGTGGAATGCTTCGGTGGGTATTCCTTCTTCAAAGAATACGAAGTTTGGTTTTAGGATAGAGCCGCATGTGCATCTTGGCGGGATTTTTTCGAGGTCCACTTTCTTGAACGGGTATTTCTTTCCGCACTTCTCGCATACGAGTTCGCCGATAGTTCCGTGGTACTCGATGACGTTCTTGCTTCCGGCTTTTTGGTGGAGGTTGTCGATGTTCATGGTCACGATTCCCTTTAGGAATCCCATCTGTTCGAGTTCCGCCAATGCGATGTGCGCCGGGTTGGGCGATGCCTCTCCCCAGTGGTCGTAGAAGATTTCCTTAATAATCGCCCACGATTTTTCGGGCTGGCGGTGGAATGTGGACAACGTCAGGAAGCCGGGGTCGTATTTGTTCCATAGTCCGCCATTACCCCTGAATGGGGGTATTCCGCTCTCGACGCTGATGCCTGCGCCGGTGAATGCGATTGCGTTTTTTGAGTTGCGTATCAGTGACGCGATTTGTGAGTATTCCATGTTAAGTCGGTTTTTGTTTCTATGCGCAAAGGTATTCAAAATAGGTTCAATTAACAAATTTTTGTAGAACAAAATTTTTTATTTTTTGTTCATTATTCCCAGTATCGCGGTGTACAGTTTGTTCCTTGTGAATGGTTTTTCTATGAAGCAGTCGCACCCGGCGGTCTCCGCCTTCGGCTTGTATATGTCCTGTTCGTATGCGGACACGGCGATTATGGGCGTCGAGAGGTCGAATTTGCGGATTTCCTTTGTAGCGGTTATGCCGTCCATTTCGGGCATCTTGATGTCCATCAGCACGATGTCGTACCAGTCGTTTTGGACGGCTTTCACGGCTTCTGTGCCGGTGGTGGCGCGCGTGATGTTGTGGGTGCGGAGTATTGATTCTATGATTTTGTAGTTGTTTGTGTTGTCCTCCGCGACGAGGATTTTCAGTGGCTGTTCGAGTTGTTTGTCCACTATAAGGGAGTCAGCGTCAAGGAGTTCAGCCGTCTTGTCGTATTTTTTTAAATCGGCGGTCGGACTTATCACCTGGCATGGAATCTCGGCGATGAACCTGCTGCCGACGTCCGGCCGCGAGACAATCTTTATGTCGCCGTTTGACTTGTCGATGAGCGTCTTGACGAGGGCAAGCCCGATGCCGGTGCCTTCGGAGAATTTGTCAAGTTTCTCGAAGCGGTCGAAGATTTTCGGAATGTATGTGTCCTGGATTCCGATTCCAGTGTCTGTGACGTATGTCTTTATGCTCTTTGGCGTGGCGAAGAATCCTATCGTGATCCTTCCGCTTCGTGTGAACTTAATGGCGTTGTCTAAGAATATCGACACAATCTGTTCGAGTTTTTCGGGGTCGTATGTTATTTTACATTCATACGGGATGTAGCAGTCGAACTGGATTTCTTTTGGGATTTTTGGGGCGAATTTGTCTTGGATTTTCCTGAAGATGGACGCGACGTCGGTCTCCACCATTTCAAAGTCGATTATGCCGGTGTCGATTTTTGCGAAGTCGACAATCATTGTCATCAGCCGGAGCAACTTGTCGGTGCTGTCGGTGATGTATTTGAGGTATTCTTTTATGTTCTCGACGGAGTTAGTCTGGTTGAGCAGCCGTGTGAACCCTGTGATTGCGTTAAGCGGAGTGCGGAACTCGTGGCTGATGTTGGCGAGGAACGCGCTTTTGAGTTTGTCCGAAATTTCCGCCTGCTCTTTGGCGATTTTAAGTTCGTTGGCCTGCTGGTTGAGCTTTTCGTTTTGCTTTTTCATCTTGAATGTCAAGATGATAGTGTAAATGAGCGTCAGGAGTATCACCGTGGACAGTACCCCGACGATAATCAAGTAGCGTCTGTACCGTATGACCTTTTCGCTTTCGTTGTCGATTATTTTGTAGACACCGGGCAGTTGGGTGGGCGTTATGCCCATTTTCCTCATGTTGCCCATGTTCACGGTAAGTTCGTTGTGGATGGACACGAACTCGATTTGTTTTTCGCCTGTGTAAATCTGCTTGAAGGCCGTGGCGAATGACGTGCTGAGCGGCTCGCGGTAGTCGGGGTATATTCCGGCGATAGCCACGTCGCGCATTCCGAGGCCGGTCAGTGAGAAGGTCGGGATGTCGCGCCTTGGGCTGAGCAGTTCGCCGAGCAGCCTGTCTGTGAAGAATGCCCCACGGTTGTCGACGCGCCATGTGCCTAAGAGCAGTGCTGTCTTGTCCGGCAGCCGTGTTATCGTGTGCTGGATTTGGCGGATGGAGAGTTTGCGGCCGTCGATGGTTATGGCGTCGATTTCGCCGAAATGCTCGTGCATTACTTTCCTGAAGTTGGCATGGATGGACAGACCGCCGTAGGAGTTGTCGGTCAGGACGGCGATGTGCTTCGTGTCAGGGAACAGGCTCATTATCAGTTCGATGTTGGCTTTAATGTCGAAGTCGTAGTATGTCGCCCCGCCGAATCCGATGTTCTCGACGAGTTTTGAGTTCGAGACGCTCATAGGCTCCCATGTCGTCGGATTTTGGATGTTTTCCGGGATTTCGAGCCCCATTTTGCTTACTCTCGTGCCGTAGAACGGGACTTTGGGTATATAGTCTCCAAGGCTCAAGTATGATGCCCACGCCTCCTGTCCGATGAGGATAATTGCCTTGAGGTATTTGAGGTCTTGGCGTTTGATGATAGTCCGGATTTTGTCCCGCCACTCGTTGCAGTTGTCGAGTGAAAGCACGCCCATGCTCTCGATTTGGATTTCGAGTTTTATGGTGTCCCCTGAAGTCCATGTCTCGTATTCCTGCATGAATTCGGTGACTTGTTTTGAGTCGTGGGCGTATGAGGTTATGAGCAGTACGTAGTCTTTTTCGTCGATTGCCTGTTGCGTGCTGTCGGTCTGGGCATGGAGCGTCTGACATTCGGTAATCAGCATACCGAGCGCCATGACCATTGACAACAGTAATATGAGCAGTCGTTTTCCCATAACTTTTAGTATTTTCAAAATTCGCCAAGTGCAAATTTAGTAATTTTTTTGTGTTTGGCATATAATCACTGAAAATTTTTATTTATCTTTGCAAATTGTAATGATTCTAAAAAAATAATATTAAAATGGGTCTTTTCAAGAAGAAAAAGAATTGGTTTGTTCCTAAGGGACAGCCGCTTACAGAGATGGACAAGAAAATCCTCTACTGGCAGGACAAGGGCCGGCTAGTGCCGCGTCGCGGGCTTATCCTCACTCCCGGGCAGATAGAGGGCATCAGGAAAAGCGGTGTGGTCAATACCGCGCTGCTCGACCTCGTCGCCGAAAATATCCACGCGGGCATGACCACAAACGAAATCGACAAGATGGTGCATGAATACACCGTCTCGCACGGCGCAACCCCGGCGACGCTTGGTTTTGAGGGCTTTCCGAAAAGTTGTTGCGTGTCCATAAACGAGGAAGTCTGCCACGGGATACCGAGCGACGATGTCGTGCTGAAGAATGGCGACATTGTGAATGTGGACGTTACAACAATCCTCGACGGCTATTATGCCGACGCATCGCGCATGTACATCATCGGAAAGACAACGCCCGAGAAGGAACGCCTTGTGCGCGTCGCAAAGGAATGTCTCGAAGTTGGCATCGCCGCCTGCAAGCCGTATTGTTTCGTCGGCGACATCGGCAATGCAATCCAGGAACACGCGCACAGGAACGGCTACACTGTTGTCCGCGACCTCTGTGGACATGGCGTGGGGCTCAAATTCCACGACGACCCGGAGGTTGAGCATTACGGCAAGAAGGGCACCGGGATGTTGCTCGTGCCGGGCATGTGTTTCACAATCGAGCCGATGGTCAACATGGGCAAGTGGCAGGTTTTCATCGACGAGGAAAACGACTGGACTGTCGTCACCGAGGACGAGTTGCCGTCGGCGCAGTGGGAACATACACTTGTGATGACCGAAACCGGCGTCGAAATACTCACGCATTAACGATAATTCACGCCGCCTGACGGCGGCAGACGAAAATTCACGTTTTAAGGAAGGTATGGAAGAAGGTGGATTGAAACAGGCGGCGGCGAAGGGGCTGTTTTGGGGCGGGGTGAGCAATGTTGTGCAGCAGTTGCTCAACCTCGCTTTCGGCATTTTTTTGGCGCGGATTCTTACCGAGGAAGATTATGGAATGGTGGGGATGCTGGCGATTTTTGCCGCTGTCGCCAATGCAATCCAAGAGTCAGGGTTCCGCTCCGCCCTCACTAACCGCAAGAATATCAGTGACAACGACTACAATTCGGTGTTTTGGGTGAGCCTTGGACTTGGTGTCGTGTTGTATGTAATACTGTTTTTTAGTGTGCCATTCATCGCCGACTTTTTCCACACGCCGGAACTCGTGCCGCTCGGCAGGTTCATGTTTCTCGGTTTTTTGATTTCGTCAACTGGAACGGCGCACAATGCTTTTCTTTTCAAAAATCTGAAAGTCAAGGAGATGGCTAAGGCAACTCTCACTGCATCGCTCATCGCCGGGACAGTTGCGCTCGTTATGGCGTTATGCGGAATGGCATATTGGGTCATCGCGGCTCAAAACGTTGTGTATATTGCAGTTACGACTGTGATGTTTTGGCGGTATTCGGATTTCAGACCAAATTTCCATATTGACTTCAAGCCAGTTGCGGAGATGTTGCCGTTCAGCAGCAAGTTGTTGATTACCACTATTTTTCATATTTTGAATGAAAACTTTTTCACGGTGTTGCTGGGACGGTTTTTCACGCGGCGGGATGTCGGTTTCTACTCCAACGGCTATAAGTGGACAAACACCGGCACACAGACGATTTCGTTGGCGATAGAGAACGTCATGCAGCCTGTGATGTCCAAGGCGGACGACGGCAATAGGCTCAATGTCTTTTGTAAGTTGTTGGAAGTTACGGCTTTTATATCGATGCCGTGCATGATCGGGCTTGCGCTCGTTGCGCCAGAGTTCATTACGATTACGATAGGGGAGAGGTGGCTGCCAAGCGCGTCGATAATGTCGGTCTTGTGCGTTTGGGGCGCGTTTTTCCCAGTGTGCCAAGTCTATCAAAAACAACTACTTAGCGCGGGACAATCGGGGACGATGATGTTCTGCGTGGTTTCGCGGTGCGCAGTGCAGGTGGCTGTCGTGGCGTTGATGTTCAGCCATGGGGTTTTGGCGATGGTAACGGCTGGAACTGCTGCAAATGTCATGTCGATTTTTGTCGTGCATTACTTTGTCCACAAAATCAACGGCGTAAGGCTCAGGGATTTGACGATTGCGGTGATGCCATTTGTTTTGGCGACGGCGGCGGCGGTGACGGCTGGATATTTTGCGGGAGAGGTTTTAGAAGGCGAATATCTGCGGATTATGATGAAGATTTTGACGACGGCGGCGGTGTATTTTGTTATATCAAAGGTGTTTCGGGTGACAATGATGGACGAGGCGGTTGGATTCTTGAAAGGGATGATGAGGAAGAAATAATGCAATATTCCAATTATTTTTTTCAATATCCGCGATTTTGTTTATATTTGTGGAATGTTTAAAACACGCATTTTGACAATGGCAAACATCAAGAAATACATAACAAGCAAATGGTGCGGGATTTTGATGGCACTGTTGGCGGCGATGGGCTTCAACTCGTGCCACAGGGCGGAGAAGGTGGCCGTCGATGGTAATAACAACGGTAATATGCCTGATACTGTGAATATTATAATTCCGCCAAAACGACAAGCCCCGGGGCAGGTAATTTGCCTCTACGGTGTGCCGCCGTCAAAATTTGAAAAGATTGAAAATCAAAAAGTCAAGCCATAAAACATACCACGAACAGGCATTCCACGGGGAATAGCACATGGAACTTTCTCTGAAAAAACGCATCGGCATCGAACTCGCCCGCAGCATAAAGAACAGCCGCAAAAAACTCCACGAACTCAAGCAGTTGTTTTGGGAATGTACTTTGCGGTGCAATCTCCGTTGCCGTCACTGTGGGAGCGCGTGTCTGCCAAAATCACAAATAAAGGACATGCCCGCCGACGATTTTCTGGCTGTGGTAGACCAAATAACGCCTTTCGTCAACACTCACGAACTGATGGTAATAATCACCGGCGGCGAGCCCCTGCTGCGCGGCGACATCGAGTATGTAGGCCGTCAACTCTACGAGCGCGAATATCCGTGGGGCTTGGCCAGCAATGGGATGCTGCTGACGGAAGAACGGCTGAAATCGTTGATTGACAGCGGACTAAGGAGTGCGACGATAAGCCTTGACGGCAATGAGGCCGACCACAATTATATGCGCGGAAGTTCCGACAGTTGGCAGCGAGCCTTCAATGCGATAAGGTTGTTGGGCATGACGACTGGGCTTAATTGGGACGTTGCGACGTGCGTCACGCCGAGGAGTTTGGACAGCCTCAACGACTTGAAAACCAAACTGTTTGATGTCGGTGTGGAGAATTGGCGCGTGTTTTCGGCGTTTCCGGCGGGACGTGCCGCCGAAAATATTGAACTGCAACTTGACGGCTCCCAACTCCGCCGCCTGATGGATTTTATCGTAGAGTGCCGCGCCGAGGGCAAGCACGTGAGTTACAGTTGCGAGGGATTTTTGGGACGGTACGAAAACGAGGTGCGCGACATGTTTTATAGTTGCGAGGCGGGTGTTTCGGTTGCGTCCGTGATGAGCAACGGCGACATTTCGGCGTGTCCCGGCATCAGGGCGGTTTTCAGCCAGGGTAATATTTACAAGGACGATTTTTGGGAGGTCTGGAACACCAAGTTCCAGAAATTCCGCGAGCGCGGCTGGGCAAAGTCCGGCATCTGCGCCGACTGCAAGTTTTTCCGATACTGCGAGGGCGGCGGGATGCATCTCCACAACGCCGACAACTCGCTGATGATGTGCCACTTGGAGAAGATGAGGAACACGTGAATCGAAATAAAAAATCCACACCGTCCGAGGAAGTGTGGATTTTTTTGTGTGTACCTCCGCCTAACGGCGGGGTTTTCTTTTCCAAAAATGAAAAGAATTGGGGAAAGAATGGAAAGAATTTTAATTGTGTGATTCTTTTAATTCTTTAATAATTCTTTCAATTTTTGGAAAGAAAAGAAAGACGCCGCAAGGTGTCGAAAACTAAGAATTCTCTTGATGTCGTCAATCAGCGTACTTGACGCGAGGTCGTCGAGATGGTGCAGAGGCTTCAAGTCCGGCGACAGGATTAGTTGGCGAAGTCGCGGCTCGTCGTAGGCGACATAGACATAATTCATGCGTTCCATCTGACGCGCCGTCGCCATCTGGTGCTCGTTGCGGTGTTCGCCGAGCGATTCGATGTAAAGTCTGTCGCCGGTCTTGATGTTGGTGTTTTTGTGGCGCGTGAAGATGCCAGCGTGTGATTTTGTGAAAACATCTCGCGGTTCAACTTCCACGTTGACATTAAGTTCGATACCTGAAAAAACGATTTTGGACTTTCTGATTTCGCCGGCGTTGAGCAACGCACGTGAATACTTCGCCTTGTTTTCGTCAGCGAAGAAATCGGGATGCGTTTCTACGAAGTATTTGACATCGCTGCCATACGTCGGAACATTGCGGCGGCTTTTGCATCACGCGGATTACGCCCTCAATGATGTCGTCGATGTAGGTAAAATCGCGCTTGCAGTTGCCGTAATTGAAAATTTGGATTGTTTCGCCACGGTGCAACTTGTCGGTGAACCCGAAATACGCCATGTCGGGGCGACCAGCCGGACCATAGACCGTGAAAAAACGCAAGCCTGTCGATGGAATTTCGTAAAGTTTGCTGTAAGCGTGCGCCAAAAGTTCGTTTGACTTTTTGGTCGCTGCGTAAAGCGAAACAGGATTGTCAACCTTGTCGTCCGTCGAATACGGCACCTTCTTGTTGCTGCCATAGACGCTTGACGACGAGGCATATACAAGGTGTTTCACAGGGTTGTTTCGGCATGCTTCCAATATGTTGTAAAAGCCAATCAGATTGGAACTTATGTATGCGTCAGGATTAGTGATGCTGTACCTGACACCCGCTTGTGCCGCAAGGTTCACGACAATTTCGGGCTTAAAATCTGCGAAAATCTTGTTGAGAAATTTCTTGTCAGCAATGTCGCCTTTGCGAAACTCAAAGTTGCCGCAACCGTCGAACCAACCCAAACGGTGGAATTTGAGGTTGACATCGTAATAATCGTTGAGATTGTCGATGCCGATTATTTTCGTGTCGGGCTGTTCGTTGATGATGCGCTTGCAAAGATGCGAGCCAATGAAGCCCGCCGCGCCGGTTACCAATATCTTCATACCAACTCACACATTATATACCGACTTCCCAGTTTCTCGCATCCTGGAATCCGTACAGCCAAACATACTGCACTTCAAGTATTTACCGTCTGAAAGAATGGTGTTTTCCATAATTCTTCGAGTTAACGGCTGCGTCTGCGTCGAAGACCTTCCGATGGAAACCTCATCGTCCGAACCCGTTGCAAACTATTGAGGTTCAAAGGATTAGGAAAGTCATTCTTCACAACCTGAACATCTCGAAATCCGCTGTTACGTCGCGAAGCATTTTTTCCAGGTCGGCGGGCGAGGTGTGGGTGATGAAGATTTGACCGAAGGTGTCGTCTTTCAGGACGAGGTCGAGGATGGCGTTGACGCGGGCGGGGTCGAGCTTGTCGAAGATGTCGTCGAGAAGTAGGATGGGCTTCTTGCCGACGCGGTCAAGGAACGAGAATTGCGCAAGTTTGAGGGCCGTGAGGAAAGTCTTTTGCTGGCCTTGCGAACCGCAATTTTTGAGCGGAAGTCCCGCCACTTCAAATATCAAGTCGTCCTTGTGTACGCCGCAAGTCGTGTGTTGAAGGAATTGGTCGCGTTGAAGGCTGGTTTTCAATAGGTTGGCGATGGTGTCGGTGTCGAGTTGCGACTGGTATGTGAGCGTGGGGACCTCGATGCCGGACGACACGAGCGTGTAATATTTTTGAAATTCGCCCACGAAATCCGACACAAATTTCTTGCGGTTTGCGTACATGATTTCGCCGTTTGACACCAACTGGCGGTCCCACATTTCGAGCAA
This sequence comes from uncultured Bacteroidales bacterium, assembly GCA_905234655.1. Lineage (GTDB taxonomy): Bacteria > Bacteroidota > Bacteroidia > Bacteroidales > UBA3824 > UBA3824. The sequence goes on along the minus strand of CAJOJG010000038.1, from coordinate 3,962 downwards.
AATCGGGTCGGCGGCGCCGTTGCAGGTCTTGAGGAATTTGTTGCGCTGCATGAGGGCGCGGTTGTAGTTTTGCAACGCGCCGAGGTGAGCCGAGTCGTATTGGGACAACGCCGAATCGAGGAATTTGCGCCGCTCTGCGCTGCCGTCAAAAATCAGGCTTATGTCCTGGGGGCTCACTATCACAAGCGGCAACAGACCGATGTGCGCGCTTATCCGGTCGTAGGCTTTGTCGTTGCGTTTCAGGGTCTTGCCCTTGGTCTTGTGGAACGTCAAGAGGATTGCCTCGTCGATGCCGTCAACGTCATAGATGCCGCGCAGCGAAAAAAATTCCTCGCCGGTGCGGATGTTTTGGGCGTCGGCGGCGTTGATGAAACTCTTGCTGAACGACAAGTAATATAAGGCGTCGAGGACGTTGGTCTTGCCGACGCCGTTGCTGCCCACGAAACAGTTGATTTTCTTGACGAACCGGAACTCGCGCTCGGCGTGGTTCTTGAAGTTGACTATGTTGAGTTTCTTGACGAACATTCCTAAATCCTAAAAGTCGAGGTCGAGGTCCTTTTTCAGGACGTTGAGGTTTTCGTTTTGCTGGCTGAGGTACTTGAACTTGTCGCTGTCGGTGTATGGAATCGCCGCCGCCTGGGTCGCATCGACTTTGGTGATGACCTCAATCTTGCCGTTGTGAAGTTGCTGACGGATGTAATTGACGAACCCCGCCTTGACTTCGTTGATTGCGTCGTTTTGAAGCGAGTTTTGAAGCGTCATTTCGAGGACGTAGTTTTCCTTGATTTCGGGTACCGAACTTGCAAAAATCGCGTGCAGCCGTGGCTTTTTGGTCTTGTAGATTTCCGCCAGTTTTGCCCACAACTGCGCCACTTGTTCTTGCGTAAAATCCTGACATTCGGTGACGTTTTGGATTTTTGCCGCCGTCGATTCCTGCGAGCGGTTTTGTGCCTCTTGCTGCGCGACGTCATTTTTGTGTTTGAGGTAATCCTTGATGGAAACGCTGGACGCTGGACGTTGGGCGGGTTGGGCGGCGGGTTGTGGGGACGTTTGTGTGGGTTGGTTGTTGGACGTTTGTGGGGGTTGGTTGTTGGACGTTTGTAGAGACGTTTCATGAAACGTCTCTACCGATGGCGCGGATACCGATGGTGTGGACGACGACGGTGCGGACGATGATGGCGATACCGACGATGCCGCCGACGTTTGTGGTGCGGATTGCTGCGCCGTGATTTTGCCGCCGATGTTGCACAGTTGCATGAGCATCAATTCCACCAACAGCCTTTTGCTCTTGCTCTCGCGGTAGTCGAGGTCGCAACGGTTGGTGATGTTGAGGGCGGTGTAGAGGAACGGCAGGGGACATTCCTGAGCCTGTTTTTTGTAACGGTCGCGGATGTCGGCGCCCACTTCGAGAAGCTGAAGCGTGGCGGGGTCGCGGCTCACCATGATGTCGCGGATGTGTTGTGAAAGTCCCGACACAAAGTGGTGCGCGTCGAAGCCTTTGTTGAGGATTTCGTTGAAGGCAAGTAAAGCGTTGTTGACATCGCCGTCGCGGAAATAGTCGATTAGCTTGAAGTAATATTCGTAGTCGAGGACGTTGAGGTTGTTGATAACGTCCTGATATGTAAACTTTTTGCCCGAAAAACTTACAATCTGGTCGAAGAACGAGAGCGCGTCCCTCATGCCGCCGTCGGCTTTTTGGGCGATGACGTTGAGGCCGTTTGGGTCGGCGTCGATGCCTTCCTTCTGCGCAAGGTTTTGAAGGTGCTTCACGATGTCCTCGACCTTCATGCGGTTGAAGTCAAAAATCTGGCATCGCGAAAGTATCGTGGGCAGGATTTTGTGCTTTTCGGTGGTGGCGAGGATGAACTTCGCGTGCGCCGGCGGCTCTTCCAATGTCTTCAGGAACGCATTGAACGCCGCCGCCGAGAGCATGTGGACCTCATCGACGATATACACGCTGTAACGCCCGATTTGCGGCGGAATGCGCACTTTGTCAATGAGTTGGCGGATGTCATCGACAGAGTTGTTGGACGCGGCGTCGAGCTCGTGGATGTTGTAAGAGCGGTTTTCGTTGAACGCCCGGCACGACTCGCATTCGTTGCAAGCTTCCATGTCCTCGGTGAGGTTGAGGCAGTTGATAGTCTTTGCAAAAATGCGGCTACACGTGGTCTTGCCCACGCCACGCGGACCACAAAAGAGGTACGCCTGCGCGAGTTGGTTGTTTTTGATGGCGTTTTTGAGCGTCGCCGTGATGCTTCCCTGCCCAACCACGGTGTCAAAGGTAACCGGGCGGTACTTGCGGGCCGATACAATGAAGTTTTCCATAATGCTGCCAAATTTGTGCAAACTTACGGATAATTTTTTGAATTGGCAAAAAAAATACAGGGTAAAGACACCTTAAATTGTGATACGTTATATTTGCGATAAAATGTACAATTCTGTTTATGGTAAAATTCAGGAAGGCGATTCAAAATTTCTTTGACAACATCGCCAATTTCAAGGCAGAGTTGGAAACACTTCTAACTCTAAATTTCCGTTTGGTCAATTCGCAAACTATTTCTTTTTGACTATACTTGCTTATTAAGGACAATTTCGAGACAGTAATTGGCAGTGTGCTGATTTGCAACACCATAAACATTATTTTGTGGTGCACTGTCGTCGGCATCATCATTGCATGCCGCTCAGAATCGTCGTTACGACTGTGCTGTATTCTAATTTTGAACGGTCGTAAAATAACACTGATATGACAACGACTTTGGGACGAGACGAGTTGTTTTGGTCAATCTACGTTTGCAAAAATTCAGCAGGATACTTTTGGACAACAACCAAAACATTATTACTTTTGCGGCAAACAAAAACCGTCAAAATTCTCTCGCCCGCGCCATCAGCCAAAAACTCAACATCGCATCGGAAGTGGTGTTGATGGTGTGAGGATTTCAAAATTAACATAAATTAAGACTAAGTATCACCGGAAACTATTACTTTTGCTACATCATTAACGAGAGTAAAATTATGAGCGAAAAAGAAAAACAAGTCGAGAAGGAACGCAAAGAATTGCTTGATTTCCTTCTTAAAAAAAAACGACCTCAAGCGCAAGGAACTTATTGATTCTTTGTTGGGTGTTTGGGTCGCAAGTTGGGTGGATTCACTCACAGATGACGAAAAAAAGTTGTTTCCACATTTAGCGTTTTAGCGACATTGAATCTGCACTTATATAAACAGGGACAGACATCGAGGATAATGTGCAATATGTTTTGGCAAAAAAACAAAAGTGTCATATCATAATTACCAACAACCAAAAAGATTACCGCATATTTCCGGGCATTGAAGTATTCCGTCCGGCCAATATAAGAAGAATACCACGTTAATTTTCACTTCACTCGCTACCCCACATACACGCTTTCTTTCGGGTACATGTAGTTGAGGGACTTGACGGGGGTGAAGAAGGCCTTGACGAGGGTGAGCGCGCCGACGCGGCCGAGGAACATCAAGAGCGACAAGAGAAGTTTGCTCGAATTGGAAATATTGCCGGTAACGCCCATGCTGAGGCCGCAGGTGCAATATGCCGAAACGGTCTCAAAGAGCATCGAGAGCGGGGTAACGGACTTGTTGCCGTCCTCGAAAATCGACATCAGGAACGTGCCCAACGATATGAAAATCAGCGAGATGATGATGACTGCAAACGCCAGACGGATGGTGCGGTTGGCGATTTTGCGGCGGAAGATTTCCACGCGGTCCTTGCCCTGGATGATGCTGACGACATCGAGGACGGCGATGCCCAAAGTAGTGGTCTTGATGCCGCCGCCGGTCGAAATCGGGGACGCGCCAATCCACATCTGACAGATAATGAACAATATAGTTGAAATGCGCATTGTATTAATGTCAATATCATTGAAACCCGCAGACCTCGGCATCACTGCATAATAGAACGAATCAATCAACTTGTGCCAAAATCCATCGTG
>CAJOJG010000037.1:5515-39224 GCA_905234655.1 uncultured Bacteroidales bacterium | reverse complement strand
TTGTTGTTGGAATACATGCTCATAAAAAAGTGGTCGGTCAGATACGGTATGCCCGCCAAAATGCTTGGCATTGCGTCGATGGATTTTCTGCCCGTGGCGAATGATTTGGTGAATGTAAGTCCCTGTTGGTAAAGCGAATCGAGGAACGGTGTGTAGCCCTGGTTGCCATTGAAAAATCCCGAATATTCTTTGCCGAAACTTTCGAGAATCAATACGACGACGTTAGTCGGGTGGAATGTTTCTTCGGTGTGTGGCGAGTGGAGAGGTGTATAAATCTTGGCCAATTCGTCTTTGCTGAAATAGCCAGGGTCTGTAAGGTATGTCTTGCCGATTGTCCTGATTATGCTATATGGCGTGTTTAAGACGATTGCGGATTCGTTGCTTTTCTTGATGTATTCGTTTGCATTGTTCATGTTCATCGGCCGGTGGTCGCGGTCAATGAAGAAACTTCCACGCAGTCCCGCCATGAACAGGTAGATGAACAGAATGGTTATCGGGAGAGTCTTCAATGTGTATTTTTTCCATGGAAAGTCTTCTTGTGATGTTTTTGGCGCGTAGTAAAGCCTTATGAGTAAGAATATTAACGCCGCGCCAACAATCGTCAAGTACCAATAGTCCATGAGTCCTTTAAGGAGGATTCCCATGAGGTTGCTCTCATTTGAAAACTCCTTGAAAAATGAGAAGTTTGTCCTTCTGCCGTTAAAACTGAAATAGCCAGCGTCGAAGATGTTTGCGAAGATTCCTATCGAGACTGGTATTATGAAGAAATATTTTGCAATGGTCTGATATTTAGGGTTCAGCGCGGCTTTTATGGGCATTATCATCATGAAAAAACTTACAATCGTCAAGTAGAAAATAGCCGCGAAGTCGTATTTCATTCCGCCGCCGAAGAGCGTCATGTAGTGTGTGGGGTCGATGTCGTGGTAATAGTTGTGGTTGGCGAGGATGAATGTTATCCTGCATGCCATGAATATCAGGAACGCCAACAGATAGTTCGTGGCGTACTGCATTGCCGGGTGTTTTATGAACGTTTTTAATTGCATTTTGTATGTGTCTAATTGTGTTATTCCGCCGTTTCGTAAAACATGTTTAGTTTTTGGATTGCGGATTTGAGCTCGGCGGAGTTGAGTTTGAAGCCCTCTATCGGGTCGAGTTTGCTGTCGCTGATTTCGAGAGAACCGCTTTGCCGCTTTTCTACGATGATGTTGCCCTTGATGAGGAAGGCGTAGTTTTCCTTGCTGCCCACTATGTGCCAGTCGCGGAAAGTCGAGTCGTTGAGGTTGAGCCCCATGCCGTAGTCAGTGGGCGGATTCTCTACGCCAAGCACGTCCGACAACAGGGCGGTCGGTATGTCATAATGCGTTGTGCGGTAATCTATTACGCCTTTCCGACCGTCAGGGGCGTGCCAAATCAGCGGAATGTGGATTTGCGGGTAGGTGATGTTGCCGCCGTGCCCCCAGTAGTTTTTGTGGTTTTCGTTGAACTCTTGACCGTGGTCGCCGGTGATTATGACTACCGTGTTGCTGTCGAGGCCGCTGTCTTTGAGATGGTTGAGCGTGATGTTGACGAGCGAGTCGATGGCGAACAGGCAGTTGCGGTAGAGGTTCCAAAACGGCGTCGGGTCGAGGTCGTTGTCGAGTTTTGTGTAGTCGGCAAAATCCCACGCCGGTACAAATTTCTTTTCAAACTCTTTTGGATAGCCGTATCCGTGCGCCAGGTCGTAAAACAAGAACGCGAAAAATGGTTTGTCGCGGTCGAGCGTGTCCAAAAAATGCTGAAAATCGCGCGTTATCCCGCAGTCGCGGTCGTAGACAGTCTCGCCGTCGGTGTCGGTATTGAGGCCGTCAACTTTGCGGAAAATGATTTTGGCGAAGTTGGGATCCCTTAGCGTCGCGCTCGGAAAGGTTTGTATTTGGTATCCTTCTTTCTGCAACACGTCAATGAGCACCGGCGATGTGCCGCTCATCTCAAAATCCGCCCAATAATACGACGACACGCCAAAGTACATGCCGAATACGCTGCCACGTGTCGCGTTGCTGCAACTCAAATGGTTGGCATACAGGATGTTGTCTTGGGCGTAACGGTATATTGTGGGCATTGTTTCCTCGTCAAGGCCGCGATAGTTCCATGAATCGATGCCGATGAACACGATGTTGTTTTTGGGGAATGTGTCGCGCTGGACGATTTCGTGTTTAGGGTATTTGAAGCCGGATTGTTTGCCAAAGTCCGCCCTCACCAAATCCTCTTGCGACACGACGCCCATCCTAATCATAAAGCGTGTCGCGGTCAGCGGGTAATAATATGGAATATGTGTCGCGCTTCTTAAAACCGTCTGCCGCTCGGCCACCGTCGAATAGGCGAAAACCGCGTTGGAATACAGTGTAACCGCCACAAAGATTGTCAAAATTGGCACAAAATACACTTTCCGCTTTTTGTCGTAAATTTTTTCCGACAGCTTGTAAAGTAGGATGTTGGCTGCGATGATTGCTATTATGACGAGCGCGACTTTTATGTACAACGACGTGTCGAATTGGAAAATTTCGTCGCCGCCCTCGCCAAAATACATTTCAAGCACCATTCCGTTGATGTGGAACCTGAACAGTGCGAACACGTAACTGTTGATGTATAGGAACACGTCGAGGAACGATTGAAGCGCGACATGCACGATGGCTGTTGCGAGGCGGCTACGGCTGATTGCGACAATCATCACAATCAGGTACGGCAAGAATGCGCCTATCATAGCGTGCGACAACGCCCCCGCGTAGAAGAACACGTTGCCGAAAAAATCCATGCTGCCGTTTTGCGGGCTTTGCCAAAGGTAGCCGCTGAATTGCAACGCCATCGTCAACGCGGCGAGTATGTAATATATAAAGTGTTGTTTGATGATGTGTTTGTACATGATATTTGTTGATTTTACAGTCCGTTTTTTTACTTTCACTCTTTTGCAAACAAGTCAAGGTACTTATCCATCCTGAAAAAGCGGTTGCTATTTGTATCCCGAGTTTTCCTCGTAGTGTCCCGCTGTGAAGTTGGCTGTCGTTATCATTTCGCATTTTGTTTTACGCCGCAAAATTAATAATTTTTTCCGAAATACACTCTCGTTATTTTACTTTCGACCCCTGAAAGTAAAATAACGCGCCTGAAAAAATCTCCAACTTCTGCCATTTGTAGGCACGTTTTTTGCAAGTCGAAACCTTGGACTATCAACAACATTATTTACGGCAATATGAAACGCGCATTTTATATATTGATTGTCGGACTCTTGCTCGTGCTGTGCAGTTATTCGCTCACGGAGTCAAGCGACGACACATCACGTGACATAAACCAGGCCATCTGCCTTGGACAATACGACCGCATCGCCGAGTACTTGGCCCCGGAGGTCATGCTTGGAGTGCAGGGCGTGGAGAACAGTTGTCCAAAGGAGCAGGTCGAGCAGGCTTTGAAGGAGTTTTTCAAGCGCAACAAGCCACAGCAGTTCTTGTGTACATCCGGCAGCAGTTTTGTCACCGGACAGTTAATCACGTCATTCGGTCGGTCGTACAAAGTTGACTATACCCTCAAAACGATTGACAATAAAGAATTTATCACAAACTTCCACGTCTATTGACGGGGAAGGAAAGACATAATTTACGTCGAGCCGGGACATTTAATTTTATGTTCCGGCTTTTTTATTTGTCAAATTGTTGTATATTTGCATCTTGTAATGAAGTAACAAAACATAAACCTTAAAAACAACATGGAAAATCTTGAATATCTCGTGGACGACCTCATCAAAATAGCCATTGCCGAGGATCTTGGCGACGGCGACCACACATCGCTCTCCACAATACCCGCCGACGAGCAGGGCGCGGCCCAACTCATTATCAAACAGGACGGTATCCTCGCCGGCATCGATGTCGCCTTGAAAGTCTTCAATGCCGTCGACCCTGAGCTCAAAGTGGAGCTGTTCCTGAAAGACGGCGCACAAGTGAAGAAAGGCGACATCGCGTTCAAAGTCAGGGGACGTGTGATTTCGATATTGCAGGCGGAACGATTGGTGCTTAACTTCATGCAGCGTCTCAGCGGCGTAGCCACGCAGACCCACGTCTATGCGTCCAAAATCGCCGACCTCCACACGAAGGTACTCGACACGCGCAAGACGACGCCGGGCATGAGGCTGCTCGAAAAGCGCGCCGTGAAGATTGGCGGCGGCGAGAACCACCGCATCGGACTCTTCGACATGATACTTATAAAGGACAACCACGTTGACTTCGCCGGTGGCATCGAGAACGCGATAAAAGCCGCCCAAAACTACTGTAAGTCAAAGGGCAAGCACCTCGACATCGAGATAGAGACCCGCAACCTCGACGAAATCCGCCAGGCGATGGCTGTCGGCGGAATCCGCCGCATCATGCTCGACAACTTCGACCTCGAGCAGACACGCAAGGCTGTGGAGCTCATCGGTGGCAGGTACGAGACAGAATCCTCGGGCGGCATAACCCTCGACACCCTCCGCGACTATGCGCTGACCGGCGTCGACTACATCTCCGTAGGCGCATTGACCCACCAAATCAAGAGCCTCGACATGAGCCTCAAGGCGGTCGAAGAATAATTAACAATTTTTTTCATTCAACCACACAATAATTTGCAAACTATATTTACGAGCGGCGCACGAAATGCCCCTCTCGGCACGTTATATTATAATTGCAATATTGTAGAACAAACTAATTCTTGGAGGAATTTGAAATGAAAACATTAAGCAACAAGATGTTGGGGATTGTGACGGCGACTGTGCTTGCGACCATGCTTGGCTCGTGCACAGTCCTGCTCGCCCCGACTTCGCCCAATATCTACGCCGACGACGTATATGGCGTGCGTCCGACCCGCGTGGTCGTTGTCGAGAATAACACGGCAGCCACTACCGCCCCCGCCGACAACTCCCAGGGGTACAGCGACACCGACGTATCCTCATACGACAGCGACAATTCCGCCTCATACAACGGCGACGGCGGTAATGTCGACGAGATAATCATCGACGACAGCTACACCGCGCGTATCTACAGGTTCCACCGTCCGTCGTATTGCCGCAGCTACTATGACGTGGCGATTGTGGAGCCGTGGTACAACAACTGGTACTGGAGCTTCGGCTACCATTACAACTCGCCCTACTGGTCATTCGGCTGGGGAATGCCATACCACTATTCGTATTGGGGCGACCCGTACTACGGATACTCCTGGTGGGGCTACCACCACCACTACTACTCGCCGTACTATTACAGCGACTATTACTACCACCGTCCATACCACAGCTACGGCTACCGCCATTTTGACGATTTCGACCGCTCATACGCCCGTGCCTACAACAACATCTACCGCAACAACACGCCCTATTCCTACGGACACCGTCAGGGCAATACTGGCAGTTACAGCACTAATCGTCGTACCGGCACTACCACCGGCACGAGCAGCCGTTCTTCGTCATCGACATCCAGCCAAAGCAAGACGGGCGGTGTAGCAGGCGGCACAAGCCGTTCTGGCAACCACCAGAGCGGAAGTTACTCCTCGGGCAGCCGTTCTTCGTCAAACAATGTGACTAACGGCTCCAGGTCGTCTGCTTCACATTCCACTGGCAGTTATTCGAGCAGGAGCGGCAGCAGCTCGTCGGCATCCAAGAGCAGCGGCTCGTCGTCTTCATCCTCGCGCAGTGGCAGTTACTCGTCCGGCAGCAACAGGAGCGGCAGTTATTCTTCCGGCAGCAGCAGGAGCGGCGGCAGCTCGTCAACCTCAAAGTCCAGCGGCTCGTCTTATTCAAGCGGCAGCAGCAGAAGTGGCTCTTCATATTCGGGCGGCAGCAGCAGGTCTTCGTCCGGATCTTCGTCAAGCAGCCATTCGAGCAGCGGCTCATCGTCGAGCAGCCATTCGTCCAGCGGTCATGGCGGCCATAGGTAGGATGACGGAGTTGTTCCATTATGTAACTAATTATCAAATTCTAATCGACAAAACATGAAGAAGTATATATTGACAGCCGGTATTGTGGCTGTGGCATTGGCATCGTCTGCGCAGAACGAATACGACGCGCTCAGGTTCTCGCAGACGTACCAACAAGGAACGGCGCGTTCTGCGGCGATGGGCGGTGCTTTTGGCGCGCTCGGTGGCGACATTTCGGTACTCGCCACTAACCCCGCCGGCATGAGTGTATACCGTGGCATGGATTTTTGCCTGACGCCAGTGGTACTTAACAACAATGTCGAGTCGACGCTCAACGGCGTGTCGGAGGAGGACAGCAAGTTCGCCATGAAATTCTCAAGTTTTGGCATCGTCTCGGGCAACGACAAGGGCAGGACGACGGGCTTCACGAACTTTGCGTGGGGAATCGCGTACAACCGCCTCAACGATTTCAGCTCCAACGAAAGGCTCGGCGCCATCAATCCCTCGAGTTCGTTGCTTGACGTGTGGAAAGACAAGGCGAACACCAATTCCGGCAACATGTTCACGACCGATTTGGCGATGAGAAGCCAGCTGATGTTCCAGGGCGAAAACGACGGCAAGTATTACACGCCTTACGACGTTGAGTGGGGAGATAACGCCACTGGCAAGTACGGCGAGAAACAGACGCGCTCTGTGACCCAAAAGGGCGGCATTAACACATGGGACTTCGCGATTTCGGGCGCGTACAACGACATGTTCTTCTTTGGCGCATCGCTCGGCGTACAGTCGATACATTACAAGTACACTGCACGTTACCACGAGGAGGACACACAGGCAAGCCCGCAGCCGTTTGACTACTATAATTTCAACGAGAAACTTAAGATCAACGGTGGCGGCGTCAACTTGAGGCTTGGATTATTGGTCAAGCCGATTAACTTCCTGAGGTTTGGCGCGGCGTTCCATACGCCTACGGTATATAACCTCACCGACAAGTATTACACGACACTCGAGAAACAGTTCAAGCATGAGGGCTTCTATGACAAGGTGATTTCGGACAACGATGCCATTGAGTATGACCTCGTTACGCCTATGAAAGGCATACTCTCCGCAGCATTTGTGGTGCCTGGTTATGGACTTGTAAGCTTCGATTATGAAAGTGTCAACTATACTAAGTCGAAGTACCAGAACGAGGACTTCGACGACGAAGGTTTTGACGTCCAGAATGATGCAATCAAGTCGAAGTTCCAGCGCACAAACAATTTCCGTGTCGGACTTGAAGGACTTGCCGGCCCAGTGTCGATTCGTGCGGGATATGCACTTTATGGCAATCCCTACAAGTTCGTCTCGGGCAACAAGCAGCGTCAGATTTTGTCTTTCGGTATTGGCATTAAGGGTACTGGGAAGTTCTATTTTGATGTGACTGGCACGTACCACATCTATCAGACGGACGCCATTCTCTATGAATCCAACAGCGTTAGCCAGCCATACAGTTACGACAACCGCTACCTGAATGTCTTGGTGACGTGTGGTGTGAAGCTGTAAAGGTGGAATTTCACGTTGAAAATTTAAAAGCCCAATCTTTTTTGAAAAAAAGATTGGGCTTTTTTTGGTTGTTCCAGCAAATAGATGTAATTTTATACGGCTAAAAATAGGCACAAAGATTGCATAAAAAGTAAGAAAAAATACTTGCACAATGAAACTAAAATTACAGTCAAAACTGCTGTTATACATACTCTCGGTGGCGTTGGTAGTGTTCCTGATTGCGGTAAGCTACCTTAATTACAAGTCTAACTCCACTAACGAGCGGGTCATGACCAAACTGCTCCTCGAGACGCAGAGGAACACCGCGCTTAAGATAAAGTCGATGCTCGACTGCGACATCAGCGCGCTCAGGTCGCTCGCTGCGTCCATCTCCGGCACAGAGGAACTTGGCGACGAGGAGAGGGTGAGGGTGTATAAGCTGGCGGTCAACCGTTTTCTTATCGACAATCCTGATTTTGAGGATGTTGACATCTCGTGGGAAATGGGTGTCATCAATCCCTCGTGGACAAAATCCTTCGGACGGCGCGTCTATTCATTCGAGCGCGGCGACGGCGGACTGAGGGTCTCGGTTGGTAATCAGAACTTGGACGGCGACGACTTTTCGAGCGATTATTATAAGGTGAAGGTCAATGGCAAGGAGCGCATTGTGGGAATGGAAACCTACGACCCGGACAATCCAAATTACCGCCCGATATACCGCTCGACGATTTTGATACCGGTATTTGACGCTGAAAATAACTTCTGCGCGCTTGTCAGTGCGGATCTCGAAGCCGACGATTTCCATAAGGCGGTCAAGAACGCGGCAAGTTATGAGAATTTTGCATCGTTCCTCATCACGGACGCCGGACAGTTCGCGGGATTGTCCACAAGCGGCAATGGGTACGAAAAGAGCAACATCGTCAGGATTGTTTCAAGTTCGTTCTACGACATCCGCACGAAAATCGACTCGTCAGGTTTTGCAAACTATCCAATCGTGGACTCCACGGGGCTTGAACTCCGCATCTGTGGCACAAACCTCGACAACGATATTTTCGAGTCGAGCTGGATGCTCGTTACGGCAATCCCCGAGGAATATATTGCGCGCCAGTCTAACTCACAGACAGTTACGTCAATCTTCATAGTGATTTTTGGAGTGCTGATAATCGGCATATTCCTTTTCAGCCAGACGTCGCGGTTGTCCTTCTTCCTTGAAAAATCGGGTCGCGTACTCGGTATGCTTTCGGTGGGCAACATCAAGGACGCCGAGGACATGGAGGAGGAGCCGACGATTGAGCTCGACTCCATTGCAAGTTCGTTGAACAGCCTAAAGACAGGCTTGGGGCGTGCGGTGGATTTTGCCGAGGAAATCGGCCGTGGCAATCTCCAGACTTCATTCTCCGCGCTCAGCAAGCAGGACGAACTCGGCATCTCGTTGCTCAGCATGCGTGACAGTCTCCTGAAGGCCAACCGCGAGGCCAACGAGCGTCGCGAGCTAGACCGCAAGCAGAATTGGATTACGGAAGGCGCGGCTAAGTTCGGCGACATACTCCGTGAGTATAACAACGACATGTACGACTTTTCGTTCAACATCATCAGCAATCTTGTCAAGTACGTCGGCGCGAACCAAGGCGGACTTTTTGTCATCAACGACGACTCTAAGGACGACATATTCTTTGAACTTGCCGCAGGTTACGCATACGACATCAGGAAGATATTGAAGAAGAACGTGAAGCCGGGCGTAGGCCTCGTCGGCAGGTGCATCCTCGAAAACGAGAGCATCTACATCAGCAACCTTCCCGACGACTACATAAACATCACTTCCGGCCTTGGCGAGAAGAACCCGCAGTACTTGTTGATTGTGCCGTTTAAGTTCAACAACCAAATATACGCCGTCGCGGAGATTGCGTCGTTCACAGCCATCGAGCCGTACAAGCAGCAGTTTGTCGAGGAAGTCGGCAACAGCATCGCGTCCACAATCGCCACTGTGAAAATCAACATCCGCACAAACAAACTCTTGCAGGAACTCAAAGTCCAGTCCGAAGAACTTTCGTCACAGGAAGAAGAGATGCGCCAGAACATGGAAGTCATGAAGGCGTCACAGGAAGAAATGACGCGCAAGGTCGACGAATGGGGACAGACCGTCGAGTCGCTTAACCAGTTGATAATGCTCACCGAGTATGCGTCCACCGGCAAGCTGCTGGATGTCAATGTCAAGGTGCTGGAGTTCTTCAAGAAGGAGAAGCCGTTGGTACTCAATGGTGTAACTCCGCTCTATGAAACCATCTACACGAGCGAAAAGACCGACGCGGACGAGTTCTGGCTACAGATTAGGCTCGGACGGCAGAAGGTTGTCTCCAAGACCGTCGCTGTCGATGGTGTCCATTATAACATCATCGAGACCTACAATCCGGTTCAGAATTATTACGGAAAGATTTACAAGGCGATATGCCTGATTGACATCAAGGACGAAGGCGTCCTCAAGAAAGAGGATACCGGGACCAACAGCGAGGGAGAATGGTTTTGAACGGGACATTTCGCAACCGCTTAATAATATCTGACGAGGAAATAGAGGGCAACAGGGAGGAGTACAAACGCCATTTCTCTTTGCCTTACATGGAATCGTTCTGCCGCCACATACTTAATTATATAAGCGACGTATGGTACAGGCCGAGGTTTGTGGGGTTCGACGAGCTGCCGAAGCGCAACAATCCCGACGCGCCGCTTGTATTCGCCACAAACCATTCCGGCATGGCGTTCCCATGGGATGCGATTGTGTTCATAACGCAGATGGCAGCGAGGAATTTGCCGATGAGGGACGGCATCAGGGCGTTGATTTCGCCGATGCTCACCAAGTATCCGTACATGTGTCCGTTCCTGATAGACGACCTGTGGTTCAAGGCGGGCTGCATAAACGCCACTTTGCTTAATTTTGAGACCGCCATGAGCCTTAATGAGAGTAATATACTCATCTTCCCCGAGGGCATCGACGGCATCGGCAAGGGTTTTGACAAGCGGTACCAGCTTCAGCCGTTCAAGACTTCGTTCCTCAGGATGGGAATCCGCTACAAGACCGACATAATCCCTTTCATGACCATCAATGGCGAGTACAATAACCCTTTGGCGTATAATGTAAAGCCGATTACAAAATTTGTGAGGAAATTTGGAATGCCATTTTTCCCGATGGGGCCGATTGTGTTCCTCGCCGCGTTACAGCCGTGGATTTTCTATGTTTCGCTGCCGTCGCGGTTGACATTTGTGATTGGCGAGCCGGTACGCGTCTATGAAATGGTAGACAAGCCTTACGAGCAACTCTCGCAAAAGGAACTCAAGGTCGTCGGCGAAAAAGTCCGCCAGCGTATGCAGGTGCAGCTTGACGAGGCGCGGCGGCTCTACGGCGACATGTATTATGACATCCGCCTGCTCCTGAAGTCGATGTGGAAGCATAAACGCCACTTCCTGCGTTGGTTTCCGCCATTTTGGCCGTTGGTTATGACCTATTTCGATGTCAACTACGACAGCAAGGTCGGCGACGCGAGTTTGAAAGTGACGTTACTTAAGTGCCTCAAAACCATCGTCAAACGCCCTTGGGTATTGGCGATGTACTTGCCAGTGGCAGGTTGGATCGTCATCGGGCTGCGGAGCTGGTGGCGGATGAGGCATAAAGGGTAGGGGAGTGGTGGTCAGTGGTCAGTGGACAGTGTCAGTGATTGGTAGTCAGTGTCAGTCGTCATTGCCCAAAATCGGCGGCAGGAATCCATCCTTGTTTTTCAGGTTTTTGTAGCTGCGGAGTATGCAGTGGATGTCGGCGAATGGCATTTTGACGCGGATTTCGACCGGCACATAGTTTCCGTCGTTTGTGAACCATGCGCCGAGGTCTTCCTCTTTCTTGAAGGTCGATTTGTCGTCCAGCACCGGCACAAAATGCAGACATTCCATCTTGCCGAATTTTGTCTTGAAACGCTCTGTGGTTTTGTATTTTAGCTGTATGCGGTACAGTTTTTCGTTAAACCATGTGTCCAGTCCCATTGTCTCGTTCTTTTCGTATTTCTTGTCGAAGATGAACCGCCGTGCGTAGAAGAACGCCGAAATCAGGTCGAATGTGTGGTATGCGACCTTGTGCCGTCCGCTTTTCATGCTGTAGACCACCGACGAATCCTGGAAGAACAAGTCCTCGTTGTACCGTTTGTAGTTGTTTTCGGTGACGTTGCGGATTGCTTTCATGGGAAGTCCGTTGGTAATGTCGAAGTAGCTTTCGTAGATGTCGTTTACGGTAGCCATCTTTGACACCATGCCGGTCGTGTAGCACCGCGCCCTGACATGGAACATGTAGTCGTAGCCGACCGGCTCAAGGTAGACGTTAATCTTAAGTTCGCCGCCTTTTATGACTCCATATTTGAGGTCATAAATCAATTCCTCGCCCGGCTCGAAGGCGGTGTTGACTTTGTATTTTGACAGGACGGGGTTCGTGGTCTGTAATGTGTCAGTCACAGATATTTTTGCCGTGTCCGTTGCGGATACATTTGTGGTGTCTGTTATTGCCAACGTGGTGTCTGTGGCGGATACGTTTGTGGTGTCTGTCTGCGCGGTTGCATCAGAAAATGCGGCGACGGCAAAAGATATTGCCACCGCCGCAATCGTAGTTTGAAATCTGGTATTTCGCATTTGGGCTTTTATGCTTTCTGCTTATCTCTTAATGGCCTCGTCGTAGGCTTGGAAATAGTATTCGGTGAGTTTGCTCCAGTCGAATGCAAACGAGTTCTCCTCGACGTTGTTACGCATGCTGATGCGGTCGCGGCGGTTGAGCTTGACGAAGCGGAGCATGATGTTTGCGAGCTGTTCGGCGGCGTCGAAGTAGTTGATTTCGCGGTTTACCATGTAGATGCCCATCTTCTCGCTGTCGTCGAAGTTGGCCTGGACGTATGAGCCGAATCCCGAGAGGTCGGAGGTTACGCTCGGTACGCCGCTTGCCATACATTCGAGCGGTGTGTAGCCCCATGGCTCGTAGAAGCTCGGGAACACGCCCAAATGGCATCCACGGACGAATTGACCGTATTCCATTCTGAACAGCGGGCTGAGTTCCGTGATGAAGTCGGGGTGGTAGACGATTTTTACTTTGTCGTCGCGTCCGTTGAGCAAGTTGCTGGTGCGCAGGAAGTTGAGTACCGGGTCGCTGCCGTCGTTGACGAGGTTGTGGGTCACGACTGTGGGCTGGTTGCTGTTTTTCCAAGACTTGACGCTGCGGCGGAGTTTGAGCGTGAGGGTGTCCGTGATGAGTTTGTTAAGGTCGGGCAGGTAGTTAGTATCCTTGCCGCATGAGAGGTAGTCGTTATTCGACGTGACGTATTCGTATAGGCGTTTGCCGAGTTCTTCGACGACATCTTCCGTGTTGCGGTGGATTTCTTCCTCGATTGCCCTTGAGTGGAGCACTTCGGGGTTGATGGAGTGGTATGGCTGTTTTGAGACGAGGAAGAACACGACTGTTGCGTCGATGTTCTCGACTTTCATCTTGTAGTTGAGCCTTGCGAGTGCTTCAAGCGACAGGTCGAAGCCTTTGTTGTGGTACTCGAAACGTCCCGATGTGAAGAAGTACAGCGTCTTGTCGAGGTCAAACGGGTACGACTGGAAGAAGTGTGCGCGTGTGAACTCGTTGATTTGCTGTTTGTACTGGAAGTGGAGGTTCTGGAACTCGTGCATTGCCTCGAACCGCTGGATGTTAAGTCCGTTGGGCAGTATGACGTCGGGTTTGCGTCCGAGGAGGTGTATGCACTCGCGTCCTGTCACTTCAGAAACCGTCGTGAATACGTGCGCGCCGTGGGCCGCTGCGCGTTCGAGTTGGACGGTCGGGTATATGTTGAAGTGCTTTGCCTCGTCGTCCCAGTTGTAGAACGGCAGGTTTCCGTAGAAGTTGTCGTCGTTCATGGCGAGGTAGCGTCCGAGCATTGTCGCGTGTGTCGTGAAGACGGTCTTTATGGGCATGTTTTCTTTCCTGATGTCCATTATCGGCATTCCCGCCATCCATTCGTGGAAGTGCGCGATGATGTTTGACTCTTTTTCGTTTGCGCCGACGAATGCCCGGAGGAACTCTGTGACGCAGTATCCGAATGCGAGCACTTTGTCGGTCAGATCTTCGTCGTGGACTTGGATGTAGTGGTCCGCCCAGAGTTTGTATTTGATTTCGCCAAGGCGGTTATATACCGAGTATGGGTCAAAGAGGATTACTTTTGGCCTGCCTGTCACGAGCCATGTTCCGTAGTAGACACCGATGCCGTTCTCGCGCAGCTTGTGCACGGCGTATCCCACAGCGTCGTTAAGTTCTTCAATCGGGTCGAAGGCAGTCGCCGCCTGGTCATAAAAGTATGGTCCAAGCAGGAAGTAGTTGTCCTTGTTCCAGTTGTCAACTATGGCGGGAATCTTGGATCTGATTACGGTGTATATTCCGCCGACTTGGTTGCAGACTTCCCAGGCACATTCAAATAAGATTGTGTTTTGGAAAAGTTCTTTGTTTTCTCTCTCTTTAGCCATTGGTATTTGTTTTATGTCTTATTTTTTTGTTCTTGTAGAAATTTGTCAAAGGTATTCCAATTAGTTCAAATTTCAAAATTTTTTTTGAAAAAAATTAGCGTTTTTGAAACATTTTTTTAACATTAAGGTGTAAGTTGTTGAGGGAGTGATGGTTGGAGTAGTGAAAAAAAACGCCGTGTAGTTTTTGTTTTTTAACTACACGGCGTCGTAATCTGATGCTTGGCAGTCGTTTATTTGAATTCGATGTATGACTTGTTAATGATGAATGAGACGTAGAGGTTGTCCCATGTCAGGATGTCCTTGTATGTGACGGTGTTCTGTTTACCGTCTTGCGAGCCAGTCCACTTTATCTCGACGTCTGCCAGTCCGCCTCTGTGCGATATTGAAACTGTGACTTCAGCTCCGTTAAGGTTGGCCATGTATTCGCTTGACTTTGTCTGAAGGTCGTATGTGGCCGTGCCGTGGCTTTCGTGTTGTTGGTCGAGGTATAATCGCTTGTACTTTTGTGAGTTGACGCTGTTAGTTCCAAGCAGATAGATGCTGACATTCTTGGAGATGTCGGAGTAGGATGTGCCTGTAGTCGCGCAGTGGTTGATGAAGGTGAAGACGTTTTTCTGTCCTTTTTCCAAGGTCACTGGAGGATCCAATTTTGTGCTGCCGCTTGAGAGGTCGGTATTACCGTGCACAGTACCGGCAAGGCTAATCGTGTTTGTGCCTGTAATTTCGACATCTTCGACGTACACAGCGTAGAAATTGATTTCGTCGCCGCTGAAATTAGAGATCTGAATTGTCTCTCCCGGAAGATAATTAATTTCGTTTTTGTTAGAGACTGTATTATAGCCTCCGAAGTATCCAGGGCGTGTTTCGAGTTGTGGCAGTGTTTCAATGCTCCTGTTTTTGTCGGTGATGTAGCTCGTGTATGTCGGAGGATTGTCCGCGCCGTTGCCATAGACGTTGAACGTGAATACGGTTTGCTTGACTGCATACAGTGTAATGTCTGAGGTGAAAGTTTGGATGGTTTTTGGCTGGTATTCAATCGTTTGGGAATTTTGGTTGGTTGAATAGCCGTACACGCTGCCATCAGAAGATTTGAGGCTAATTTCAGGCAGTTCGATTGCTATGCCGGAGTATACGAGAAGTTTCTGAGGTTCTGCGTCGTTGCCGTTGTTGTAGATTGTGATGCTAACGCCTTTTTGGAGTATCGGGTAAATCTCAACATTGTTCGTGATTTGCATAATCTCGTTCGGATAGTAGTCGGCTGTAGTCGAGCTTGCTCTTAGAGAGTATGCGTAGAGTTGTCCTTGGGGAGGCGTTAACGGACATTCTGGCGCGGTGAGTATGTGTTTGTTGTCGTAGTCGGCGGCATAAACGGAGAACAGAATCTCCGATTTTGTGTTGTCCTTATAGCATGTCACGGTGTACTGGCCGACGTTGCTGTAGGAGTACATGACGCCGCTGCGGAGGTCCAGTTTCTTGTCGATTGTATGCCAGAAGGTCGAGCCGTCGGTTTTTGTGAAGCCGATTTTGAGGATTCCGGCTTCGAAGACGCGCGGCATGAGCGTAACAAGGACTGAGTCTGTCACGTCCATGTCGTGTTCCACTTTTATGGAGCTCGACGTGCCGCCTGTGACGACTGGCGTGGAGTTGTCGGAGCTTACGGTAACTTGGATGTCGCCTGCGATTGGGGAGTCGTCGGTCGTCATTAGGGTAATCGCTTTGTACTGCTTGAACGTGTTGAAGCGAATCATCGCGCCGACGTGCCGGAAGTTGAACGCGCCGTCGGTGTTTGTGGTGTAGCTGACCATGAGGTCTTCGTATTCGGATTCCTGCACGTCGGGGAGATTGAGCGAGATTGTGTTGCCTTGGATTGTGGCGTTCTCCTGGTATGGCAGCATCGCGTAGTAGCCGTCGGATTTGACAATCTGTCCGGCGAACTCGGCTTCCGTGCCGGTTTCGCTGATGCCGGCGAGCGAGAACTTTGAGCCGTCGCCGTTGATGTTGAACACCTTCAGGCGGTCGGTGGAGCTGAATTTTGTCTCGCCGGTCGAGCGTGAGACTGTGCTTTTGGAGAGCGACTGTCCCATGGTGGCTTTGAAGGTCATTTGTTCGGCAGCGGCGGGGGTATTAGTGCCGGTGTCCACTGCGTCCGGGATGTCGATGTCGTCGTTGTTGCAGGACCACAGTCCAAGGCCGGCGAGCAACATCGTGTATAGTGAAATTTTGCTTAATTTCATGGCTTTGATGTATTAAGTAGTTGTTTTTTTAGTATGCTTTGAACGTGCCGTCGTCAATAGTCCAGTCTTGTATCGTGGACGGGGTATTGTTGGACTTGACGGGATACAGGTCGATGTTTCCGGTGAATATCGCCTCTTGACCAGGGATGTACTCTGTGCCTTGGCCGTTAGGCTGGGATGTCCACGTTTCGACGATTGAACTTAGTGAGAGGTCGGCCCTTACTATTGCTTCTTCGCCGTCCCTAACCTGCTGTGTTCCGGCGACGCTGCCGTCAAAATCGTGGTATGTGACTGTGAAGTAGTCGCCCCAAATGGCTTTGAGAGTGATGTCGGTGGTGTTTATCCCTGGGTCGTCATGTCCTTCCCAGTTTTTGAACCAGAAGCCGTCGCGCTTGGGGATGTAGAGGTAGAGGGATATGGACGTGTTGTACTGGTGGTCGACGGTCTTTATGGTATTTCCATCGTCGAATTTTCCGCCGTTAGCGTCGAAGGTGATCGTGACGGTTCTGAGTGCGAATTTTGCGTAGAGGTTGACGACGTTTGATGTTGTGCTTAGTACCACGGACGCGCCCGGGTCGTATGCGATGGTCGTGTTTTGTGGCGCTGTCGCCCAGCCGAGGAAGTCATAGCCTTCTTGATTTGGCGTTACGTCAAGCATTGTGACAGTTTCGCCTTCTTTGAATATGACCGGCTTAACTTCGTCGTAGTAGTGGTAGAATACTGCTTTTGTGCCTTCGGGCAGCGCGGCAAATGTGAGGTCTGTGGTGACGTTTTTGATAATCTCGCCAGGTCTGTACGGCGTTCCGTCCTCGCCGACCCAAAGGCTGACGCCTGTCGTGTTCGGCATTGAGATTGTGTTGTTGCCATTGACGACGCTTTTGCTTTTCTCGGGAGTCGCGTCCGGGATTGCTGAAACGTCGTATGTGATTGAGACAAGAGTCGTTATGTCGCCGAAGTCGATGATATTGGAGCGTTTCATGTTGACGTTGTTCATGTAGACGCTTTTTGTCGTGCCTTCGGTGTCGTCGAGTGTGTATGTGACTTTGAGGTCAATGCCCGCGTTAGGTGCCATCGAGATATATCCGCCTTTGGGCGCGTCTGTCAGCTCGATTGTGGTCGATGTGGCACTCGTGACGGTCGGGATTCCGCTGTCGTCAAGTGTTATCGTTATGTCGCCAGCGATGGGCTGCGAGGCTTCGACCTTTAGGCTCTTGAGGTCGCGTGACGATGAGAAGTTGGCTATCGTCGTGGCGTTCTTCAGTGTGAGCTCTTTTTTGTCGGGAGCGGTTTTCGCGACCGCCACAATGCCTTCGAGTGCTTTGTTAAAGCCTGTGAGTGTCGTCACGTCAACGTCTTTGAAACTTTGGGTCTCGGGGATTTTTGTGGAGATGGTCCCGTCGTCATTAATCGTCGCGTCCTGCGAGTAGGGGAACAGCGCGATGTATCCGTCTTCAGATTCCTTAGCCGCGCCGGAGAATGACACGGTTTCGCCGTTGTCGCTTGTGGTGAATTTGTTGTTGATGGCGTTGGAGAACAGCGACATGGCGTCGCCGCTTTGGAAGTATGTCTTAATCCATGCGGCGGACGATACTTCCTTGCCTTCGACGTGGAGCGCGGCTTTGGACAGCGGATTTTCGAAGGTTGCTTTGAATGTCATCGCGTTTTCTACGGGCAGGGTGTTGCTTGGTGTCTGTCCGTCGTCGCCGTCATCGTTTTTGTTGCAGGCTGCAAGTCCGATTGCTGCGGCGAGCAGTGAGTATTTTGCTTTTATTAAATTCATGGCTTGTCAGGTGTTTTATTTGTAGTTGTATTTGTTGTAAATCCATTGCTCGGAAGTCGCGCTGTTAGTCTCGCTTTTGTTGATGTCCGCCCATAGCTCGAGGTCGGTGGCAGTGGCCAGGGCTTGTCCGTCCTGGTAGGTGTTTCCCGATGCGTCTTTCCACTGCAATACACCGCCGTCTCCGATGGTCACGTCGTGGTGGATTGTTATTGTGCCATTGTCAAAATCAATGCCTGTGAATGATACTGTCTGCTTTGTGTCGAGGACTTCGGGGTCGTAGTGGTATGTGATTTTGTAGATTTTTGTCCAGATGGCGTAGAGGGTTGTGTTGGAGAGTTCGGAGAATGTCGCGTCTGCGTCGTATATGGACGTTTTGGCGTTTTTGTCAGTGTTCCAGCCGACGAATGAGTAGCCGTCGTATGTGAGTGCTGATGCGTCGGGGATTGTGGCGTTCTCGGTGAACGTGATTGCGTCGATATTGCCGGTTGCGCCGTTAGCGTCGAACGACAGGGTGTATGTTGTCGGTTCGGGGGTTGGGTCAGGGCCTGGCTCGGGGTCAGGGCCTGGCTCGGGGTTCGGGTCTTCTCCGCCGGCATCGCTGATGTCCGCCCAAAGTTCAAGGTCGGCTGCGGTCGTGAGTGCCTGTCCGTTTTTGTAGACATTGCCGGATGCGTCTTTCCAGTTCAATGTTTGGCCGTCTTCGAGTTTGACGTTGTATTGGATTTTCACGGTGCCGTTGTCGATGTCTGTGCCGGTGAATGAGACAGCCTGTTTCGTGTCAGGTGTTTTCGGGTCGTAGTGGTATATGATTTGGAAAATTTTAGTCCAAATCGCGTACAATGTCGCCGATTCCTGTTTGTTGTATGTCGCGCCGGCATTGTATTGGGACGTTTTTGCGTCCTTGTCGGCGTTCCAGCCTACGAATGAGAATCCTTCGTAGGTCAGAGACGAGGCGTCTGGGATTGTGGCCTTGTCGGTGAAGGTGATTGCATCAACACTTCCGCTGGCTCCGTTTGCGTTGAAAGTCAGGGTGTATGATGTCGGTTCGGGAGTTGGTTCTGGCTCAGGCTCGGGGTCGGGTTCGCCGCCACCGCCGCCCTTTTTGCATGACGTTATCAGTAGTCCGCATATCATGAATGCAAGACCAATTTTGAAAATCGAAATCTTTTTCATTTTTCCATGATTTGTTTTAGTTAATAAATTTCTCTGTATTCTGTTTGAATTTTTTTCAAAGGTTGTAATTTTTTTTGTCGATATTGTAATTTTTGATGTTAATAATTGTTAAAGCACTAAAACAAACGTTGCAAATTTTTTTGGGGGATTTGCACCGTTTGGTTTTAGTAGTTGATGTTGGATTCGATTGGTCTAAGTTCTACCGCCATTCCCATTGCAGAGGCGAGGCGGTAGAGAGTCGCGACCGTCGGCGTTGTGTCTGAACTTCCGATTTGTTGTCTGTCAGATATTTACAGCGTCCATTGTTTCAACTTTTCCATGTAGTCGTTGATGTCGTTGAGGCGGGCTGGGATGTCGATGTTTTGGGGGCAGTGGGGCTTGCACTGTCCGCAGCCGATGCAGTGGGCGGCTTGGCGTTTGCGCTCTACAAGGCGGTCGTAGCCGATGAGGAAACGTTGGCGGGCCTCAAAGAAGTTGGCGTCCATGCGGGATACGGCGATGTTGCCTTCGTTGACGCAACGGTTGTAGTGAGAGAACGCCGTCGGGATGTCGATGCCGTAGGGACATGGCATGCAATATTGGCAGCCGGTGCAGGGGACGAGCGGGAATTTTACAAACTCGTCGGCGACGTGCTGCATGAATGTGAAGTCGTCGTCGGTCAAGGGGTCGAGCGGACAGAGCGAGCGAAGGTTGTCTTGCAGGTGTTCCATGTAGGTCATGCCTGAAAGAATCGACAACACGCCCGGATGCGACGCTATCCAGCGGAACGACCACGAGGCGATGCTACTTTCGGGGCGTTTGGCTTTGAGCATTTCGGTGGGGTGTTGTGGAAGTCGTGCAAGGCGGCCGCCGAGTAATGGTTCCATCACGAAAACGGGGATTTGGCGTTTTTCCCAAAGTTCGGCGTAGAGGTATTCGGCGTTGGTGTTGCGGGGGTTCACTTGGTTTGCCCACTTCCAATCGACGTAGTTCATCTGTATGAGGGCGAAGTCCCAGTGGTGTTTGTCGTGCTGCGAGAGTAGGTAGTCGAATACCTTGATGTCGCCGTGGTACGAGAAGCCGAGGTTTTTGATGCGCCCGGCCTCGCGCTCGGCCATCAGGAAATCGAGGACGCCGTTGTTGATGTATCGGTTTTCAAATGATTCCATGCCGGTAAGTTCCTTGCCGTTGCCGTCCCAGGCGGTCATGCCGATGCCGTGAAGCAATAGGTAGTCGATGTAGTCCACTTGAAGTTCTTTCATCGAATTGCGGTACATCGCAATGGACGCCTCGCGGCTCCAGGTCTGCGACCCGAAGTTGGAAAGTTTGGTGGATACGAAGTACTCGCTGCGCTTGTGGCGGCTGAGTGCGATGCCCATTGCGTGTTCCGAACGACCTTTGCAATACGCGGGCGACGTGTCGAAAAGGTTGAGTCCGTGGGCGATGGCGTAGTCGCAGAGTTCGTTGACGGTCTCTTGGTCGATTTCGTCGTCGCTCTCACGGGCAGACGTTTTGGAAGTGGTGGGAAGCCTCATCATGCCGTAGCCGAGCACCGACACTTGGTCGCCGGTCTTGGGGTTGCGGCGCATTGTCATCTTGTCGGTCGGGATTTCCGACGAAGCCGAGGCAGAGCCGCCCCGGGTGGATATGGTGTTGTCGGAATTGTTGCAGCCGACGGTGGTGAGGGCCGTTGCCGCCGTAGCCGCCGCCGCTATTCCGAGGAAGTCGCGTCTGTTGATGGGTTGCATGTGTTTTTTTAATTAGAAATTAAAAATAATTTTAACATTTCGGATGGCTATTATGCATTATGCATTGTGAATTATGCATTGATTACATTTCGCCGTGGACGAGGTTGCCTTCCACGTATATTGCGGACAGGGGGCGCGAGGGGCAGAGGTGTTCGCACGCGCCGCAGCCGATGCAGCGTTCGGTGTCAATCGTTGGGATTTTGAGGCCCGGGTTGTCTTCGAGCGGCACCATCATTATCGCGCCTGATGGACAGTGGCGGGCGCAGTTGCCACACGCCACGCTGTCGGTAACGGGGACGCAGTTTTGACGGATCCACACGGCGTGTCCGGCGCGGATTGAGGTCTTTTGTTCGCGTGTGATGGGGTTGATTGCGCCGGCGGGGCAGACCTCGCCGCACCTTGTACATTCGGGACGGCAGTAGCCGCGCTCAAATCCCATTTCGGGCTGCATGAATGTCGAGAGGTTGGTGGAAGGGCGCAACACGCCGTTCGGACAGGCGGCTACACAGAGTTGGCAGCCGGTGCAGCTGTTGGTGAACGACCTCAGGCTGTGGCTTCCGGCGGGTTTGACGGGGATGTCGCGGGCGGGGACTTTTTTGTCTTCAATGATTGCAAGTCCGCCGTCAAACTGTTTTTCTTGGGCTTTTGCCACCGACGACGCGGCGAGTACCGCGCCAGTGGTGAGCATTGCGCGAAGCGTGGTGTCGGGCTGGTCGGCGGTGGTGTTTGCCTTGGACGCGATTGAGAAATGGATTGCGTCTTTCTTGCATTTCGTAAGGCAGGTCATGCACGACACGCAGCGCGAATGGTCGATGGTGTGTGTCTTGATGTCGATGCAGGAAGATTTGCAGTTTTTTTCGCACATCTTGCAGTTGACGCACTTGGAATCGTCGATGCGGATTTTGAAGAGCGAAAATTTCGAGACGTAGCCGAGGACAGTGCCGACGGGGCAGACGTTGTTGCACCACGTGCGGCCGCCGCGCCATGCGAGTACCGTGAAGGCTATGAATGTAACGACCGCCACGATGAACACCGGCAGCGACCTGATCCATACGTCAACTTCATAAAAGGCGTATGATTCGTAATGCTCGGCGGCGCGGGCGAGAAGGTTGTTGACACCTATATATATAGGCTGCAAAAGGTTTTGCACCATGCGGCCGTATGCGCTGTATGGGGCGATGAGGATTGCGATGCCGTTGAGCCCCACCAAGAGCAACACCACAAACACGCCCAATACCGAAAATCTCAGGATTCGGTTTTCTTTTGAGAATGAGAAGCGGTTTTTCTTCTTTTTCGACGCGATTTTTGAGACCAAGTCCTGATACACGCCCGCCGGGCAAATCACCGAGCAATAGATGCGCCCGGAGAGTAGCGTCAGGGCGAGTACGATGAGTATGGCGAGTATGTTGAGCCCGAGGACGGCGGGCAGGAATTGCAACTTCGCCATCCACGAGAGCCAACGGTGCGCCGTGCCGGTGAAGTCGAGGAACATCGCCGTGATGCACACGAAGAATATAGTTCCGAGGACGATACGTATTTTTTGAAGCATGATTGATTGTTTGATTTGTTTGAAGTACTATTTTTTCTCTAATTTCAGTGTCAGGTCGACTGATTTTTCGTCAAGTGCCGGTGAGAATAGTTCGAGTTGGCTGGTCGTTATTTTTTTGACAATCAGGATTTCGGCGGGCTGGTTGTCGAACAGGGTGTGGATCGTGTCGCCGCTTACCCGCCATGTCCCGGTCTGTATCTCCTCGGCGTCGAATGCGTGGATTTGGATTTGGTTGTTAGCGAGGAAGTTGATGGACAGTTCGCCAATCTGCTTTTTTGTGAGTTCTTCGTATTCGTTCTTGAAAGTTTCGGGAGTGTAGGACTCCATGTCGGCTTTCAGTTTGTTTTGGAAGTTTTTGAGTTCGGTCCTTTTCTCGTTGGACTTAGTGGAGTCCAATTCGTGCTGAACCTGCTCAATGGCCTTTTTCGTCGAGGCGACGGCCTCCGCCGACCTGACTTTGCAGATGGAGTCGAGCCTTGAGATTTGGCTGTCGCTCAGCAGCCACGAGCCCATGAGCTGTTGCTCGAGCGGGCTTGTGCATGACGACATGGCGAGGGTCGCGGCGAATAAGGCGGCTGTGATATGTTTTGCGCTTTTCATTTGGACATTCGTTTAGTTGACTCTTGTGAAGATGATTTTTGTGATGACTTGGTTGTTGTCCATGCGCTCCGAGACGACGAGTGTCAGTTTAGTGGGAGTCAAGTCCTCTATTTGCACGACGTCGTACTGGTTGACGTTTGTGGGCTGGAGTTTGAGGTATTTTGACTGTGGGTCGTATTCCCAAACGCCGGTCTCGGGCTGTTCCGTAAAGCCGATTCGTGTGAATGTCTTGTCGGCGTTGAAAGTCAGTTCCGCGCGGCTTATCAGCGAGTTGACCAGGTTCTGAAGGCTGATGCTGTCTTCGCGTGTGGCTCGGAACTGGTTGTCAACGTAGTCAGACATTTTCCAGTGGCCGACTAATGCAGTTTCGCTCTTTTTGAGGTCGGAGCTTAGTTCGATTTTCAAGTTTGAGTTTCCGAGGGCGTTCTGGTAGTTAGCCTGTTGGTTGCTCGCTTCGCGGTTGACTTGGTTGACGCCGCCGTTGACGAGTATGAGCAGCATGACTGCCACGACTGCCAGGCTTATGAAAAATAGGTTCCTGTACAGTTTTTCCTTTTCAGAGGGCTGGGCGGTTGTGGTGGGTTTCTTGGTGTCCTTCGACGTGGGCTTTGTCTGTGGGGTTTTCTTGCCGAAGTCGTCCTTCTTTTTCGTGGCGGTTTTCGAGAGTTCCTTGTAGTTGCGCTTCAAGAGGTCTGTGAGGTCTCCAAGCGCCGTGTAAATAGGCTGCTCGTAGCTGTCGATCCACACATGCTCGTCGAGGAAGAAGTCCGTGAGCATGTTCTGTGGCATCTGTGAGGTCACGAAAGGCACGACGTTTATGTTGTTCTTGGCGCAAGTGCCGAGGTTTTCGCGCATTGAGCCATCTTCGCACGAGTCGTCGGTGATTACGGCGATGCAGACTTCGGGGCTGGCGTCTTCGATGTCCTTTCTTGACGCGCCGACAGTAGCCGCGAAACCTGCTTTCTTAAGCGATTCGCGGACTTTGGAGGCTGTCTGTTCGCCTTTGGGCGAGTATGTAATGAAGATTTTTTCCAATTTTAGTCAGTGTGATTGGGTTATTTTTTAGTTTTGGAATATACAATGACGGTAGTGCTGTTAGAAGCGTCGTCGGGCTGGATGTATGTGAAGCCGCTGTCGGAGAGGTCGTGGATTTCCATGTTTATGGTTGACTTGTCCTCCCGTGTAATCTTGAGCCTCCATCCTTCTCCGTTCTCTTCCTCGTCGCCGTATACTTCCCACGTGCCTTTCCGTGTTATGCCGTTTGAGGTGTCTTCCGCGCTGCCGTCGGCACGGAGTGTAAGCCCGGATGTCTTTTTAATCGTTTCCACCGTCTCGTTCCATATCTCGGCAATCTCGGGAATCATTTTTTGGTCGGTGGATATCGATGTCACTTCATATTCGCCGACAAGCATTTCTTTGGGCGATTTGCTGCATGATGACAGGCAGATTGAGAGTGTCAGTGCCACTGCCGCGAGCAGCCTTAATGTTTTTCTCATTTTTTATGTGTGTTTTAGTTAGTTACTATTATTAGCGCAAAGTTATGAATTAAATTTGGTATCGTGGCAAAGTTTGCCCCAAAAAATCAGTCGTGGCTAATCTTTTTTTCAGCCACGATGATTGATTTTGTGAATGTTGAGACAATGAGCGACAGAATCATCGAGATGTCCGAGAGCGCGTTAATGAGTTCTGTGTGGACTTCGTGTGTCACTGCCACGTGGTTTTTGTCGTCGTTGATGAAACGTTTGAGGTGGGAGATTCTCAGGTTTTCGACGTTTTTCTTTGTGATTTCGATGTCGTCGCATATAGCGAGGAGCTTTTCTGCGTCCTGGTTGGCAAGCGCGTTGTCGATGTCGTTGAAGTGGGTCGCGACGCGGAATGTGAACACCTGGATTTCGGACTTGCCCTCGATGGAGAATGTTATCTCGAGCAGGCACAGTTTGTCATAAAGCGGTATGAGCCTGCGCTTTATGAGTTCCACAATCCGTTTTGCGTTTTCGAGGACGGACAGCAGCCCGAAGGTCTGTTGGGTGGCGGTCTCCTTGACGTCCATGCGCCTTACCGCAAAAAGGTATTCGCGTACTTCGTCCTCGAGGAACATGAACTTGTCCTCCTTGTCCTGAAGTTTCTTGAGCATCTTTTGGTTGTTGCGCTTTTTGTCGATGTCGTCGGGATTGTAGTCGTCAAAAACGCTCATCGCCTTGTCGAACATCCTTGAACTCAACTTTATGAGCGTGCGGGTCTCGGCGATGGAGGCTTCGATGGCGGTCTGCGGGACGGCGATGAAGTTGATGTTGATGAACTTGAGGTGGCCGGTGGACGCGCCCTTTTGGAGTTTGGGCTTGGTCGGTGACTGCTTAATCCATTTTTCGATGACTTTCACGAACAGGCCGCAGAATGGCAAGAGCGTGAATGCCTCGCCGACGTTGAAGAATAGGTGGATATTGGCGATTGTGCGCTCCGGGGACGCGCCGATTGCCGAGGTCGCCCATTCGAGGAACTTGACCGACAGTGGCATTATCGCCATGAAAATCACTGCGCCGGTGGCTTTAGTCAGCACGTGTGCCATCATGGTGCGCTTGCTTTGGGTGGACGCGCCGGCGGAGGCGATGACTATTAACAGGCATGTGCCTAATGTAGAGCCGATTACGAGCGGGTATGCCTGGTAGATGTCGATGAGGCCTTCCTTGGCGAAGACCATCAATATCCCGGCAAACATTCCCGTGCTTTGCATTATGCAGGTCGCTATCGTTCCGACGAGCAGCCCGAGCAGCGGATTGCCGGCGGAGGCGATTGCGTTAGTGAACTCGGGGATGTCTTTAAGCACCGACACGGAGCGTCCGAGGTACTGCATTCCGAAGAACACGAGCCCGAAGCCGAATATCGCGTTGCCGGTGTCGCGGATTGTGTCGTTCTTGGAGGCGGACTTCATCAGAAATCCTATGATGACAGGCAGTATTGCGTATCCCGCTATGTCAAAGGCTATTATCTGGCTGATGACCGACGAGCCGATGCACGCGCCGAGTATGACCGCCACAGTCTCGGCGAACTTCATGATTCCGGCTTCGACAAAGCTCATGAGCATCACTGTCGTCGCGCCGGTGGACTGTGTTATGACTGTCACAATAATGCCGGTGAACATCAGTGTGAAGTTGTTGGCGTTGAGCTTTGTGATAAGCCGCCTGATATTGTCGCCCAATCCGCTTTTCAGCGCGTTGCTCATCACGTCCATTCCGTATAGGAAGAAGACGAGGCCGCCAGCGATGCCGGAGATTAGCGAGAACCAGTCTATAGAAGTTTCCATTGTCAGTGTCTTGATGTTTGTAAGTTAGTCATCGGGCGAGAGCGGTGACTTTCTCGAACAGGACTTTTTTGTCTATCGGCTTGAATATCGTGTCGGTACAACCGAGTTCGAGAATCTTGTTCCTCTCGTCCATGAAGCCGAAGGCGGTCTGCGCGATTATCGGCACGGTGTTGTCGATTTTCAGGATTTCCGGCACGGCCTTGTACCCGTCCATGACCGGCATCTGCATGTCCATCAGTATGAGCGATATTGATGGTTTCGCCTTGAAAATCTCCACACATTCCGCGCCGTTCTTTGCCCACAGGATTTCCGCCCTGGTCTTTTCCATGAGTTTGCGCAGGAGTATGTAGTTAATCTCCGTGTCCTCGGCTATGAGTATCGTCTTTCCCGAAAGGTCAGGCACTCCGGCCGGTAGGGGAGTGGGGTCGGAGGCGTTTGCCGTGTCGGGCTTCTGTGTTGTGTCATAGCCGATTAACTTACACGTCGCGCATACTTTCTGTTTTGTGCCACGGAAGAAAATCGGGGTCAGCGTCATCGCTATTTTCAGTGTTCGGCCGTCTTGTGACAGCATTTTGACATGCAATGACCTTGCCAATCGTCCCGCTCCGTAGCCGGCTTTGCAGTTTTGGAACGCCTGGACGAACTCGACGTATGGTGTCAGCCCTGGCATAGTGTCCACGCGCCTGCCTATGAAGTCGGAGCGTCTGTAGCCTGTTATCTTCTCGAACTTCTGGCCGATGTTTGTGAGTATGTAGAACTCGTCCACCATCATCACGAAGTCGTATGGCTTGTCGAAAACTTGGGCGTAGTCCTCGACGTACCTGCGCCACATTATGCTCAACGGACGTGTGAAATTCTGGCTGTATGTGGGGTCGACGACATCGTGGAGCGTGACGAACACCGCTTCGCTCTCCTTTATCTTAATGCGTGAGAATCTGCACCTTAACGCTTTCTTTTCGCCGTTGGGCAGTATAGCGTCTATGAATAGTTCCTCTCTGTCGGTGTAGCCGCACTGCAGGGATATGTACGCCCTCAGCACGGCAATCCTGTACTTCGGGGTTACACATTCAATCAGGTGGGACTCTATGTCTTTGTATGTACGCTGGGCTATGCGCCGCGTCTCGTTGTTGACGAAGAGCAGCTTGCGGTCTGATATTATGAGTATTCCAGTGTCGATGGACTGCACTATCTGATTGAGAATGTAGTAGTTCTCAATCATTTTTTCCTTGACGGAGCGTGCGTTGTGCGTTATTGATGTGTACATGGTATAATGCCTCTATTTTTTTCGATTGTAAAGTTAATAAGAATTTTTCAGATTTTGGCAATAGGAATGTAGATTTTGAAAATATTTTTTGAAATAAATCCGTTATATTTGCAGACGATAACTTTTATGTTTCAGGAAATGGCAATATTAAGATTTTTTACATTGATGGCGGCCGTAGTGTTGGCCTCGACTTTCGCGAGCGCGCAGAGTAACATCAGCCTTGCCTTCACGGGTTTTGGTTTTGATTTTGGCAAAGGCGTTAATGCGCCTATCTACAAGCAGAAGATTTCGGACGGGAAGAATCCTCTGTTCGAACCCGGGCTAAGGCTTGGCGTGGAGGCGTATGCAAGTCCCGCCACGAGCATAAAGGCCGTGCAGACTGTGCGGTATGACGCTATGAAGAAGGTCGCGATGAGTTCGCAGGTCATGTTGAGGTTCAGGATTTTCAGGGCTTATAAACATTCGCTGTCGTTTGGCGTTGGCCCGACGGCGTTCTACCGCAAATCTTGGAGCGCGGAGGAGGGCTATACCGACGAGGGCATATACGACGACGGAACCATGCAGCACAAAATCGCCTGGCTCAGCACCGAGTTGGAATATAATTATGTCATCGGCCATTACACCGACTTGTCGTTTGCAATGACGCACATGAACCCGCAAGGCATGGGTTTTGCCTTGGGCATAAAGTATTGGTTCACAAGGAAGAGCAACAAGTGCGGCACGTGCCCGTCGTTCAAGTGATTTAGCGGTTTGTTGAGTTGTTGATTTACGAGAGCCAACCGACCTTGCGCGAAATCCATATTCCGATGAAGGCGAAGGCTATTGAGGAAACCACGATGACAGGCATCGCCCACGGCGCATTTTCCATGGCGTTTGGGACATTCATGCCGAGGAAGCTCGCTATCAATGTGGGTATCATGAGGATTATCGAGGCGAGGGTCATCTGTTTCATGACGCGGTTGAGGTTGTTGGAGATGACGGAGGCGAAGGTGTCCATCATGCCGCTTTGGATGTTGGAGTAGATTTGGGCCATCTCTATAGCCTGTTTGGTCTCGATGAATGCGTCTTCGATGAGGTCCTCGTTCATCTCGCTGAATGTAGATTTCTTGCTGTTTTTGAATTTTGCCAATACAAGTTCGTTGGATTTCAGCGATGTCTGGAAAAACACGAGGCATTTTTCAAGTTTGAGGAGGCGGGAAAGTTCCTGGTTCTTTACCGAGCGTTCTATTTCTTTTTCAATCAACGAGGTGTGCTGGTAGATCTGGCGCAGGTAGTACATGAACGAGTTTGCACTCCTTATAAATAGGTTGAGGGTGAAGTTCAGCACGTCGTACACCGGCTGGCTGGCGTTGCGGTACACTGACGGCTGCGCCACGGGCAGGACATTGTTTGGGACGTTGCATATAGTGACTGTGTAGTCGTCGCACATGAACACTCCGAGCGGGTATGTGCTGTACAACATGCTACTCTGCGGCGTCTCGACGGGTATGCGGAGAATTATCATGCTCCAATCGTCGTCCACTTCGTAACGCGGCCTCTCGTCGTTGTCCAGGATGTCTTGGATAACATCCTGCGGCACGTTGTATTCTTCTTGAAGAATGTTGACTTCCTCGCTGTCGGGCTGCACACAATGCACCCAACATCCGCTTTCGAGTTCCTGAATCTTTTCAGTACCCAAAAAACTTCTGTACATCTGAATCATTGTCTGATACCTCCAATTGTTTTTTAACGCCCGCCCACGTATCTCGGAGCGGCACGGTGAGGCGTCTCTCCTTATCTACGGTGGGAAAGCAAAGTTAATGTGTTGGAATTATAAGGGTCTCCGTCCATAGTAGATGAAAACTTTATTTAATACTTTTGTTTTTTTCGACGGCAAAGGTAGGGATAATTTTTTGATGGTGCAAATTTTTGGGTATAAAAAAACACCACGATTTTTTGGAGCGTGGTGTTTTTTGTTTTTTTGAGGTTGACGGCTAAAAATAGTATTTGAAACCGATTACAGGGTTGAGGCAGGTGTCGAACTCAAAGTGGTTGTATTTGTCGTTGCCGTCCTTGGGTTTCATGTGGTTGATTCTGAAAGACAGGATGCTTGCAGAGAATCCAAGGTGATCCGTGGGACGGAACTCTACTTGTGCGACGTTGATTGGCATGCTGAAGCCGTTTGCCTTGTCAGATACAGTGGTGTTGCTGTATTTTGTCTTGTCGTTTTCGTGGACGAAGTACATTCCAAATTCTGGCGTGATGTAGAAGTTGTCGCTGATTTGGAAGTAGTAGGCGAATACACCGCCGACTGCAAAGATGCCGTCGCGATGTTTTACGTCAGTGTCTTTGTTTTTGCTCATAGTTTCCGAGAGCTCGAATTGCAAGCCAACGCGGAAGTTGTCAGCGACGAAGTAGTGGAATCCCGGTGCGACGAGAAGGATTGTCTGCGGGTCGTTTTCATGTTTTGTGCCGTTGCTGTCTTTCCACGACGATTTGGATACGTTGACACCTGCAAGCGTGCCTACATACATGTCGCCCTGCGACTGTGCGAAGAGCGATGTTGCGCCGCTAAGCATTACGAGTAGCGTCGCGATGAGAAGTTTCTTCATTGTTCGATGTTTTTAGTGTGTTTTGTACTCGGTGCAAAATTACTAAAAATGTCGGGTATGTGGTTTTAAGTTTTTGCTAAGTTTTGGTTGGCGTGGTAGGGGGTAGGTGTCCGAAGGGGCAGTGTTACTTATTTTTCCTTCGCCGAGGCACAAAAAAAGTATCGCCTTGTGGTTCATACGATTTCAAACCCTCGTCGCCGGTGAAAATTTCGGGTACAAATTGTTTTGTTACTACAAAATGTTTATAGCACGAATTGACATAATTTAACAATAAAAACTCTCGCTACGCTGCCTGCCAACGCACCGAGAGTTATTGATTTACTTTTTAGTCGCCTAATGTAGCCACCATGACGGCCTTGATGGTGTGAAGGCGGTTTTCGGCCTCGTCAAAGACGATTGAGGCGGGGCTTTCGAAGACGTCGTCGGAAACTTCCATGCAGTCGATGCCAAATTTTTCGGCGATTTCCTTGCCCTTGGTGGTCTTGGTGTCGTGGAAGGCGGGAAGGCAGTGCATGAACTTGACGGCGGGGTTGCCCGTCAGAGCCATCATCTTGGAATCGATGCGGTAGGGCGTGAGAAGTTTGATGCGGTCTGCCCAAACGTCGTCAGGCTCGCCCATCGACACCCAAACGTCGGTGTAGAGGAAGTCGCAGCCTTGGACACCTTCGGCAACGTCGTCGGTGATGGTAATCCGTGCGCCGGTGGTGGCGGCTATCGCCTTGCAACGTTCTACAAGTGAGGCGTTTGGCGCGAGCGACTTGGGGCCGACGAGGCGGATGTCCATGCCGAGTTTTGAGGCTATTACCATCAGGGAATTAGCCATGTTGCCGTGGGTGTCGCCGAGGAAGGCAAACCGGATTTCGCTGTCTTTCTTGGTGCAATGCTCGCGCATCGTCAATAGGTCGGCGAGAGCCTGCGTGGGGTGAAATTCGTTGGTAAGTCCGTTCCAGACCGGCTTTTTGGAATATTCGGCGAGGATTTCGACTGTCTTTTGGGCGAATCCACGGTACTCGATTGCGTCAAACATGCGTCCGAACACGCGCGCGCTGTCTTCGGCGGATTCCTTGTGGCCTATCTGGCTGCCGGATGGCGTGATGTACACGGTGTGCGCGCCCTGGTCGGCTGCCGCCACTTCAAATGCGCAGCGGGTGCGGGTGGACGTTTTCTCGAATATGAGTGCTATGTTTTTGCCAATGAGGTGCTTGGGTTCGTTGCCGCTGGCTTTCTGTTGCTTCAGTTCCGCGCTCAGACGAAGCATGTAGTCGATTTCTTCGGGTGTGAAATCCAAGAGCGTGAGAAGGCTTCTGTTTTTGAGGTTGACAGTCATAATATGTGTTTGCTTTGTTTGTTAGGGGCAAAGGTAGCAAACTTTTTTGAATTTTCCTAAAATCCGTCCAACATTTTTTTCGGGTCGCATTTGCCGTCGGCGTCAAAGTCAGTCTCGACGAAATACCACGTCTCGGGCGACAATGCCCACATCACGCGGTCGTAGCGGTCTCTCGGGATGCGTCCGAGCGGCAGGCCGCTTGCCGTCGCGTCCATCAAAATTAAGTGTTGCTCGTATGGTACGCAGGCAAGCACAGCGTTGAACTGGACGGTGTTGGCGTATGCGGTGTCCACTTCGCCAAAATCCTTCGTAGATGCCATCGCGGTGTAGGCGGGGATGCCGGCGTGGCGCAGTAGCGATACGAGTGCCATGTTGATTTCGGCGAGGTTGCCGCGTCGGGATTTGAGGATTTTTTCGACGGAACGGCTGATGTGGTTGTTGTAGGTGGAATCCCACGCCATCGTGTTGCGGACGTAGTCGTAGATGCGGCGGGTGGCGGCGATGGTGTCGAGCGGCTCGTCGGGGTCCATGATGTCGCGCAATTCGTCGGGCATGGTTACGGCTTTCAAGAGCGGCTTCCAAAATTCGGAACTTTTGCGCTGGCGTTTGTGAAGGCGCGGCCAGTTGTTGGAAGACACGATGACGTAGCCCGCCGGGTAGAATTGGTGTCGTGCCTCTTGACGCGAGAGTTCGCGGTTGTCGGGGTCGGCGTAGACGTAGAGAAGATGCGTAAGGTACTGCCAAACAGTGAGATAGCCGCCGTTGTAGCCGATGTTTTGGGTGAACTTGGCGGCACGCATCCTCACCGACGACGTGCCGTAGAGCGGGCTTACGTGCTGCGATTCGTACATCTCGACGGGCAGGGTGTGGCGGATTTTGAAGGTGTCGAGGTTGGCCTGGAACTTGAACATCACCGGCCGTCCGTGCGGCAGGCTGTAATTGATTGAGATGAACCCTGTGCCGGCGGTATGGACGATGTCGTCGGCGTATGCGCCCTTGGGGTCGTACTTGTATTCCATGAAGTTTGGGAAATTGGTGGTAAGGCGCGACGCGCGGCAGGGGTATTTGCAGTTGGTGCGCCATATCGGGGGCAGCACAAAGTCGTATGTCAGCAATGTGTATTCAAGGTCGAGTACGTCGCCGGCGCGAAGGGCGGGCAGGTGAAGTTCTACGCGGCTCTCGAGCGAATCGCGGTTGATGTGCTTGAAATTCTTGTACTTGACTTTGTGCGGCTTGGAATTTTTGTCGCTGAAAATCCAGCACTTGATGCCTATGACGCGCTCGTATTCGTACCGTCCGGAATAGGGAATGGTGAAAAGTTCGTCGTCGTAGAATCCGTCTTTCAACACTTTGAGGCGGATGTGGTGGACGTTGTAGAGGCGCAAGTCCTCGTTGTAACGGTCGAAGTACATCGACTTTTCGTTTTGCAAAATCACCGCGTCGTAGCCCATGTCGTCGAGGTCGGTGTGCTGGAAGTCGATGTCGGAAACCTTGCCAAATTTGAGGAAGTCGGGGTCGCCCTTCTGCGCGGCGGCCGTCAGCGAAAACGCCGTCAACAGTATGATTATCAACGTTTTCATCATTTTTTAGAGTTAATTGTGGTTGAATACGTATTGGATTATGTTTGCTCCCATTTTGAGTGCTTTGAGGTGCGCCTCTTGGGTGTCGTTGTGGACTGCCGGGTCTTCCCAGCCGTCGCCGAGATCACATTCCCAAGTGTAGAGGAACACGAGCCGTCCTTCGTGAAACATCGCGTATGCCACGGGCGCGTGGTTGTCGTGCTCGTGGATTTTGGGAAGGCCGTTGGGAAAGTCGTATTTTTGGTGGAAAATCTCGAAAGTCGTGGGCAGCTGCACCATCTCAGCGTCGGGGAACACCTTCGCCATCTCTCTGAATACGAAGTCTTTGGTGCCGTAGTTGTCGTCAAAATGAAAAAAACCGCCCGACAGCAAGTAACGCCGCAGATTGTCAACGTCAGAGACAGAGAAAATGACGTTGCCGTGTCCCGTGGCGTGGACGTAGGGGTAGTTGAAAATCTCGACGCTGCCCGGCTCAACGGTGGGAATGTCGGACGAGATGTTGGTTTTTAGTTCGGCGTTGCAGAATTTAACCAAGTTGGGCAGCGACGTCGGGTTGGCGTACCAGTCGCCGCCGCCAGAGTATTTCATCAGGGCGATTTTGAGCTGTTGGGCCGGCGCGGACATCGAAATCAA
>CAJOJG010000037.1:0-5486 GCA_905234655.1 uncultured Bacteroidales bacterium | reverse complement strand
CACGGAAAACACTGAATACACAGAAATCTACTTTCAGGGGAAAATCGTTAAAAATACAAGTATTTTTACGATTCAGAAAACACGGAACCAAATCCGTTGGAATTTAAATTCTGTGTTTTCCGTTTTATGAAAAATAACTTGTTGTTTTTCATAAACTGTTTTTTGGCAATTTTCGTGCTTTCCGTGTGTTCCGTGTTAAAAAAAACAGTTGCGAAGGTCGGGTAAAAATTAACAGTTGACAATTAACTAAAAACTGTCAACTGTTAAAAAAATTAAATTCCCGTGTAGTTGAACGGCGTGATCCGCAGCATTTCCTCTTTGACGGCGTCGGGGACGTCGAGGGTGCGGATGAAGTTGTGGATGTCGTCCTTGGTTATCTGACGGTTGACGCGGGTGAGTTCCTTGAGTTTTTCGTATGCGTTGGGGATTTCCTCGCGGCGCATTATGGTCTGGATGGCCTCGGCGCAGACAGCCCAGTTGTCTTCGAGGTCGGCGTCGATGGATTCCTTGTGCAGGATGAGTTTGTCGAGGCCTTTTAGCAACGACTTGATTGCCACGATGGTATGTCCGAACGGTACGCCGATGTTCCTCAATACGGTGCTGTCGGTCAGGTCGCGTTGAAGTCGCGAGATGGGAAGTTTTTGGGCGAGGAACGTGAAGGCTGCGTTTGCCATTCCGAGGTTGCCTTCGGCGTTTTCAAAGTCGATTGGGTTCACCTTGTGCGGCATCGCCGACGAGCCTACTTCGCCCGCTTTGAGCTTCTGTTTGAAGTAGTTGAGGGATATGTACATCCAGATGTCGCGGCAGAGGTCGATGAGGATTGTGTTGATGCGCTTCATGCCGTCGCAGAACGCCGCAAAATTGTCGTAATGCTCTATCTGCGTGGTTACTTGCGAGCGTTCGAGGTTGAGGACGTGGTTGACGAACGAATTGGCAAACTTGGTCCAGTCGATGTCGGGGTAGGCGACGGTGTGCGCGTTGAAGTTGCCGGTCGCGCCGCCAAATTTCGCCGAGTATGGCACGAGTTTTATCTGCGAGAGCTGGTTGTGCAGACGCTCTACGTACACTTCTATTTCCTTTCCGAGGCGCGTGGGGCTTGCGGGCTGTCCGTGTGTGCGGGCGAGCATAGGCACGTCGGCCCACTCGCCGGCGCGGTTGGTGAGCGTCATCACGAGGGTGTCCATCAGGGGGTAATAGACGTTGGTCGCCGCCATCTGCAGCGAGTAGGGTATCGAGGTGTTGTTGATGTCCTGCGAGGTGAGCCCGAAGTGTATGAACGACTTGTACTTGCCGATGCCGAGCGCGTCAAACTTCTCGCGCAGGAAGTATTCGACCGCCTTCACGTCGTGGTTGGTGGTCTTCTCGATTTCCTTGATGCGCAGCGCGTCCTCGACTGCAAACTTGCGGTACACCGTCCTGAGCGGCTTCACAAGGCTGCGGTCAAAATCTTTGAGTTGCGGCAGGGGCAGCTCGCACAATGCGATGAAATATTCCACCTCTACAAGCACCCTATATTTAATAAGGCCAAATTCCGAAAAGTACTCGGCGAGGTCTTCTGTCTTGCTTCTGTACCGACCGTCCACCGGCGAAATGGCTGTAAGTTCTGTTAATTCCATATCGTTGAAAAAAGTTTGGCACAAAGTTAAAACTTTAAAGCCGAAAATTCAAATCTTTTTTCAAGGAAATTTTTTGAGTGGCGAAAAAAGGATAATTTTTTTGCATATCTTCCCAAAAAATCCCACCTTTGCACCAAAACAAATCTTAATCCATCATGTCAGACCTACTATCCGCCCCTGCCGACGCAGAGGAACTTCTTCCGCTCGTGGACCGCGAGGGCAACATAATCGGAAAGGCGATGAGAAGCCGTTGCCATCAGGACAACACCCTCATCCATCCCGTCGTGCACGTGCATGTCGTCAACGGACGGGGCGAATTGCTGTTGCAAAAGCGCAGCATGCAAAAACTCATCCAGCCCGGCAAATGGGACACCTCAGTCGGCGGACACATCACATACGGCGAGCCGATAGAGGACGCACTCAGGCGCGAGGCGTGGGAAGAGGCGGGCGTTGTTGATGGAATATTCGAGCCGTTGACGACATACGTATGGGAATGTGAGCGTGAAAGCGAGTTCATCAAT
Source organism: uncultured Bacteroidales bacterium (assembly GCA_905234655.1). Classification (GTDB taxonomy): domain Bacteria; phylum Bacteroidota; class Bacteroidia; order Bacteroidales; family UBA3824; genus UBA3824. Next base: position 3,349 of record CAJOJG010000037.1, on the reverse strand, counting down.
GTTTTTAAATGCCATTACGAGCATCCCGACCCGAAGGCGAAGGCCGAGATTGACGAGGTGAGGTTTTGGACCGCCGGCGAAATCGAGCAAAACATCGGCAAGGGCGTGTTCACACCAAATTTTGAGCAAGAGTACCAACGAATCAAGCATTTGCTATGACATTCAACGAGATAAAGGAAATCAAGGACAAGATAATGTCCGGCTACCAGATTACCCGCGACGAGGCAATCCGGCTGTCGGAAAGCGGCAACATCGAGACGCTTTATTATAGTGCCAACCAACTTCGCGCGAAGTTTTGCGGCTTCAAGTTCGAGATGTGCTCGATGTTCAACGTCGCGTCGGGCTCGTGCGGGGAAGATTGCCACTGGTGCCCGTTGTCGCAAATTTCGACCATCAACTACGCCGCATACGGAAGTTTTGACCTCGATAAGACCATCGAGCGCGTAGTCCAGTTGCGCGAAAAAGGTGTCAGCCGCATCGAACTATCAGCCACGAGCCGCGCCTTGGACGACGACGAACTCGACAGGATTATCGACGCTTTCAACGCAATCAGCCAAAAGAGCGACATCGGCCTCTGCGCATCGCTCGGCACGTTGACATTGGACCAACTCAAACGCCTGAAAGCCAGCACCAACGTAACGCGCTACCACTGCAACATCGAGACCTCAGAGCGATATTATCCGCAGGTATGCACCACCAACGGCATCCACGAAAAATACCGCACTCTCTTGGACGCGCAAAAAGTTGGTTTTGAGCCATGTTCGGGCGGCATCATCGGCATGGGCGAAACGATGGAAGACCGCATCGACATGGCGTTGAAACTTCGCGAACTCGGCGTCAGGTCGATTTCGATGAACATCCTTTTTGCCTTCAACGGCACCCCGTTTGAAAAGCACCCGATGCTCGGCAGCCAAGAGATTCTGACGACATTTGCACTGTTCAGGTTCATCAACCCGAGGGCGCGGATAAGGTTTGCGCGGGGCCGCTCGCTGATTAAAATCATTGAAAAAGAAGCGTTACAAGCTGGCATCAACGCCTCGGCCGTCGGTGAAATCCTCGTCGCCGCCAAATCCACCGACATCGACAGCGACATCAAGGTTTTCAAGTCCGAAGGCTTCATGCTATAAATGCCGCCTACGGCGGCTTTCTCTAAACAAAAATTAAAAGAATTATAAAAGAATGAAAAGAATTTATGACATAAAAAAATAATGAATTATTTACCGTGGGCTCACACCCACGGCTTTTATATTTCACCCCTACGGGGTTTGGTTTCTGTTAATCTTCGGAACCCAAGTCCCGTAGGGACGAAATAACTTAGACGGGGGTGTGCCCCCCCGGTACAATACGTTTTTTAATTCATAATTTGTAAAATTTATTCTTTTAATTTATGGCAATTCTTTTAATTTTTATGGAAAAAAGTTGCCGTCAGGCAACGTAAAAAAAACGTTATTTATGGATGATAACAGGAAAGTAGTTGGGCGGTTTGCGCCGTCGCCGTCGGGCAGGATGCACTTGGGCAACGTGTATGCCGCGTTGATGTCGTGGCTGTATGCCAAAAAACAGGGCGGCAGTTGGTCAATCAGGATTGAGGACTTGGACGCGATGCGCTGTCCGAGGCATTTTGCCGACGAGATTATCGACGATTTGCGGTGGCTCGGCCTTGAATCCGACGGCGAGATATTGTACCAGTCCGAGCGGGCGGCGGTTTATTTGGAATATTTCAACATGCTTGCCGCGCAGGGATTGATATATGATTGCTTTTGCAGCCGGGCTGACTTGCGGGCGTCGTCCGCGCCACATTCGTCCGACGGAACGCCAATCTACCCAGGCACTTGCCGCCGCCTAACCCCCGCGCAACACGCCGAAATGCTCAAAATCCGTCGCCCCTCTCAACGCGTCCACGTCCCCGACGAGGAATCGTTTTTCATCGACGGCAATTATGGCGACCAACGTTGCAACTTGCAGAGGGATTGCGGCGATTTTGTCGTGCGCCGTGCCGACGGGGTTTTTGCATACCAGTTGGCGGTAACGGTGGACGACGCATTGTCCGGCGTAACGGAAGTCGTGCGCGGCTGCGACCTTCTTCCGAGCGCGCATTTGCAAATTTTCCTTTACAAAAAGTTGGGTTTCAATCCCCCGCGCTTCCGCCACCTGCCGCTGTTGACAGCCCCCGACGGCCGCCGCCTTTCCAAGCGCGATTCCGACACCAACATGGACTACCTGCGCGCCAACTACACGCCGCGCCAACTCATCGGCATCATCATGCACCGCGCCGGACTGTGCGGGGCTGGGGAAGAGTTGACGCTCGACGAGGCGGTGGGGATGATTGAGATTTAATCATTCCAGTCCGTACTTGACTTTCAGTTTTTCCAATTCGCCGTTCGACTTTATTTCGGCGATTGTGGCGTTGACAATCGAGAGCAACGAATCCTTGCCCTGTTGCATCAATACGCCGATTTCGCCGTGGGTGAACGGCTTGGAAATCAACGGGGCGGCAAGGCGCGGGTCGTTTTGGACGTACCACGGTGCCTCGGTGATTTCGGTAATCATCACGTCGGCGTTGCCGATAGCCACTTGGGTCGGGATTTCCTCGTTTTGGTCATATACAATCAGCGTACATTGGGGAAGGCTGTCTTTGGCAAATTTTTCGTTGAGCCCGCCAGGATTGACCATGACGCTCACTTCCTTTCGGTTCAAGTCGCTGACACAGTGGTATTTGGCGGTGTCGGCGACGCGGCAGAGGATTGTCTTGCCGTTGTTGAGGTAGCCGTCGGACATCGCCATTGTTTCCTTGCGTTTTTCGGTGATTGTGATGCCGCCGATTGCAAAATCAAACAGCGTGTCGTTCATCACGTCGTCGGTGAGCGTCGGCCATGATGTCTGCACAAACTGGATTTCCACGCCGATTTTGGCTGCGATACGTTGCGCGACATCAATTCCAAAACCCCAGTATCCGCCCGTCGCCGTGTCGCGAAAACTCAGCGGACGGTAGTCGCCGGTAGTCCCCACCTTCAAATATCCTCGCCCGACGATTTCTTCAATCTCGTTTTGTCCGGCAACCTCGGATTCTGTATTCTTGCAACCAACTATCAACAAGCAAGTTGCAATTATGATAAAGAGTTTTTTCATATCTAAGCATTGGAAATAAATACTGGTTACAAAGTTAGCGTTTTTTTTGACGGTAAATTAAAAAAAATTGTTATTTCAATAAAGTTTTCTTAATTTTGTGGCATAGACATCAAAACTTTACCGCCATGAAAGCACTACCTATCGGCATACAGACGTTTTCGGAAATTGTCAACCTCAACATGGTTTATGTTGACAAGACCGAATTGATATACAAACTGGT
>CAJOJG010000036.1 GCA_905234655.1 uncultured Bacteroidales bacterium | reverse complement strand
TAAGAAGGTAATCACAACGCTCCGCAGCTCCATCAACGCCAACCACAACAACTGGGCGGGCGTCCTCTACGACGGCAAGACGCTCTACAAGTCGCCCGAGTACCAAATCACCCACATTGTTGACCGTGTAGGCGGCGGCGATTCGTTCATGGGAGGTTTGATTTACGGCTTGCAGACCTACACCGGCGACGACCAGAAGGCTCTCAACTTCGCCGTCGCAGCATCGTGCCTCAAACACACCATCTACGGCGACTACAACCGCGTTACAGTAGCCGAGGTCGAGAAACTGATGTCAGGCGACGCCAGCGGCAGGGTGAGCAGGTAATTCAAAATTGAAAATTGACAATTGAAAATTGAAAAATCCGCAGGGGAAGTTTTTGGTGGCTTTCCCTGCGGATTTAATTTTTTCTTAACAAAAAATTAAAATTTCTTTCAAAAAGTTTGTAAACTACATTTTAATTTTTTACATTTGCACTGTCAATAGTTCAAGTACGCTTGAATTAGAATAATAACACTTTAGTTTAGTCACAACCAATACAACCTACAAGAGAATGAAAAAGAACATGAGAATATTCGCTTTGTTGTTCATTTTGGCAGCGGTAATAGCCATAGTATCAACATCATGCTGGCCACCGGAGAAGACTAAGGCAGAGAACCCGTGCGTGGTCGCAAAACAAGTAAAAGATTCAATGATCATGGGCGGCGACAAGTGACGCTCAACTCCAAGGGAAAGCGGGCTGAAAGCGATGAAAAATGCGCTTCCAGCCCGCTTTTTTGTGCTTTTTTTGCACGTGGAAACCGTGGACATTAAAAAAAATTTTGAAAAAAAGCCGCAAGGTTTAACCACGTACAAATCTTGTTAATCCGTGTTAAGTTATTTTTTTTATAAAAAAACTGTACATAATTTTGTCCCAGAAAACAAAAACGAATGTTGAACAACAAGCAAAAATATAAAACCATGAAAGACAATCTCAACATCAAGACATCGGCAATCATGCTCGCCCTCGGATTAGCTGGCGGCATGGCAGGTTACGCCATCACAGGCGCGCTCAGCAACAAGTCTGACAACGCTGAAGCCTTGACTTCGGCGCAGGTCAACGATTCACAGTCCCAGTCAGCGCCGTCGATACCTACATATTTCACATCGGCGACACCGACCGAGTTCACCTCTGCCGCCGAAAAATGTATCGACGGCGTAGTTCACGTGAAGACCCTGTACGAAAGCAGCAGCCAGGGCTACTCCTCCGACCCGTTCTACCAGTTCTTCTTCGGAGTGCCACAGCAGCCCGCACAGCCGCAGCAGGCATCGGGCTCGGGCGTGATAATCAGCAAGGACGGATATATCGTCACAAACAACCACGTCATCGAGAACTCGACCTCTATAGAAGTGGTGCTTAACGACCGCCGCTCATACGAGGCGACCCTCATAGGCCGCGACCCGCAGACAGACATCGCACTGCTGAAAATCGACGCGGATTCGCTCACCGTAATCCCGTTTGGCAACAGCGACAACCTCAAGGTCGGCGAGTGGGTCATGGCAATCGGCAACCCCTTTAACCTGACATCGACCGTAACTTCCGGCATCGTCAGCGCGAAGGCGCGTAACATCAACATCCTCGACCACAAGGCCGGCGCGATAGAATCGTTCATACAGACAGATGCCGCCGTCAACCCCGGAAACTCGGGCGGCGCATTAGTCAACACTGACGGAAAACTCGTGGGCATCAACACCGCAATAGCCTCACAGACAGGCAATTTTGCCGGATACGCATTCGCAGTTCCGGTAAGCATTGTCCAGAAGGTAATCGCAGACCTCTTGGAATACGGCACGGTACAGCGCGCGCTCTTGGGCATCATGATTTCGGAGGTAACACCCGAGTTGGCAAGGGAGAACAACCTGCCCAAAATCAACGGCGTGTACGTTGAATCCGTCAACAAAGGCTCGGCTGCTGCTGATGCAGGTATTGAGAAGGGCGACATAATCCTCGGCATTAACGGCAAGAGCACAAACACTGTCGCCGAACTCCAGGAGGCTGTGTCACAGTTCCGCCCGGGCAATACTGCCACTGTCGCATATTCGCGCAACGGCAAGCGTCAGACCACGGAGTTGACCTTCAAGAACCAGAACAACAACACCGAAATCTCCACACGCAAGGCCATGGACGTACTTGGCGCGTCGTTTGAAGAATTGTCAAAGTCCGACCTCAAGGAACTTCATCTCAGCAATGGTGTACAGGTCACAGACCTCCAGTCCGGCAAACTCCTTAGCGCAGGAATCCGAAAGGGCTTCATCATCACCGAAATCAACAACACGACAATCAACACCATCGACGACATCGAGAAGATAATCAAGAATGTCAAAGGCGGTGTCTACGTTGAAGGCATCTACCCCAACGGCCGCGCGGCATACTACGCCTTCGGAATGTAGTTAGAAACACAGAGACCACAGAGGTTATACTCACAGAGTACACAGAGATAATACATGGAGGGCACAGAGAATGAAAAAAACTCTGTGCCCTCTGTGTGTCTCTGTATCTCTGTGTGTTTATGAGAATCATGGTCGTCCGCCACGACTGCCTGGAAATCCGCCGGGACCGCCAGGGAACCCGCCTTGACTGCGTGCGTCCTTGCCGCCAAAGATATTGAAGCGGTAGATGACATGAAGCATGATGTATGAGTTTATGGTGTTGTACTCGACATCGCTGCGTTGCATTGCGGAGATTGTGCGGCTGTAGCTGCTGAGGTTCTTCAGGAGGTCGTAGAACTGCAACGAGACTGTGAGCGGTTTGCCCTTGAGGAAACTTTGGGAGATTTGCATGTTCCACACAAGCTCGTCGGTGTTCATCGAGTTGTCGTTATAGCCACGGCGGCTTTGGTTGTGAATGTCGGTGGCGATGCTGCCGCCCCACGGGGTGAAGACGTTGACAGAGCCGCCGTATGAGGATTGCTTTGTGTCGAGGTTGCTCTGGCTCTGCAACTCGTTGCGTGTGTGGGTGTAGTTAATGCCGCCGTCGAGCGCAATCTCCACCCAGCCTTTGCGCCATGTGCCTTGCAGCCGCTCCATCACGGTGTTCGTGTGGGTCGTGTTCTTCTTGTTGATAAAATCCTGGAACAGGTAGCCGACATAGTTGTTGTAGTTATACATCGTGAAGGTGTTCACGTTCCATATTCCGGCGGTGTCGATGGCGGTGTTGAACATGAAGCCGGAGTTCAAGCCCCAGTTGCCGTTGATGTTCTCGGGGCGCGTGGTGCGTCCGCCGGTCTTCTCGTCGTATGTGACCATCTTCGAGATGGAATTATTGGTAGTGTTCATGTTAACAAACGCCATTATTGTGCGCATGTGGTTCCGGATATAGGTGTTGTAGCTGATTCTGAGGTTGTTGGTGAACGACGGTTTTAGACCGGGGTTGCCTTAGTGGCTCGCTATAAGCGACTTGGATTGTGTAGTTCCAATTTTGGGACGGCGTGAGGTTATAGCGGTTCGTGTAGTATGTCGAGTCGTTGCCAGCCGCCGTCTGGATTTGGTAGAGTATCAGGTCGCTTGTGGATATGCTCTTGTTCTCCGTGTCGGTATATCCGCCTTCGCCCCGTAGCGTCAGGTTTCGCCCGTCGTTGCTAAGCCGCCGGTTGATTTGGAACGTGCCTTTGAGGTTCGTGTTCGCGCCGTAGGAGAGGTTGCTGTTTGTGCGGCGGTTGACCATCAGGCTGTCGGAGGCGAGTTTTTCTATTGACACAAGTTCCAATGGGTCAAAGACATACTGGTACGGGTCGTCGTTGTATGACGCCGAGCTGCCGTATGAGTCGCCGTCGTTTTTTGTGACGGAGACCGTGGGTCTGAACATTATGTTTGTGGCTGTGTCCGGCTGCCACTCTAACTTTCCTTGGAAGTTCCAACTGTCTGAGCGTGTGTATTTTTGGTTTATTGTGTTTGAAAACGCCCCCGCGCGGCTTACAAAACTTTCCACGGACTGTTTGCTGAATACGTCGCCGTCGCTGTGGTTCCAGCGTATGCTGCCGTCGATTTTGAGTTTTTTCTTTTCCTCAAAATTGTAGTTCAGCCCGACCATTTTTGAGGAGTTCAGTCCATTGCCGCCGCTGCGTCCGCCTCTACCGCCGCCAAAGCCACGGTCGCCCACGTTGTTGGCGTTTGTCATGAGCATAATACGGTGTCTGTCAGTGAAATATGACATCATTCCGTTCCATGAGTACCGGCTGTGAGTGCCTAGTCCCAAGTCCAAGTTCGAGAACAGGCCTTTGTTCATTCCTGGCTTTAGTCCGAAGTCAAGCACTGTCTCCTCATTGCCGTCCTCGATGCCCGTTATGCGCGCGAGGTCGCTCTTTTGGTCGTATGCCTTCACCTTGTTGACAATGGAGGAGGGCAGGTTTTTCATGGCGGTCTTTGTGTCGCCGGTCATGAACTCCTTGCCGTCCACAAGAATTTTTTTGACTTCTTTTCCGTTGATTGTTATCTTTCCGTCGTCGTCGACTTCCGCGCCAGGGAGTTTCTTGACAAGTTCCTCGATTGCAGAGCCTTCGGGAGTGCGGAATGCGTCGGCGTTATAGACGAATGTGTCTTTTTTTACGGTCATCTTGTTTGTGTAGGCGGTGACTTTTGCTTCTTCAAGCAACACTGATGCCGGGGTTATCACTAATTTGCCGAGCCTTAGGTTTTTGCCCTGCTTGACTTCTATGTCTTTGATTAACGGGTCGAAACCGACGCTTGTGATTTTTATGATGAATTTGCCGTCCGATGGCGCGTTCATTGAGAATAGTCCTCGGTCGTCGGTGATTGAGCCTGTTATCAGTGTGCTGTCTGTGGCTTTCAGCAGCCTCACAGTTGCCTGGTACGCCGGCTCTTTCGTGTCGCCGTCAATGACTACGCCCGAGATTGCACGCTCCTGCCCATGTGCCGTGGCTACCGTCATGACTGCCATTAGCATTAATAGAATGATTTTTTTCATAGATCACGATTTTACATTACGGTTCTTTAATGGATGTCGAAATGTAAAAAAAGTTTAATTCCACTATATATAATCTTACGATGAGTTTGTTTTATTGAGCACCTCAACAACGGCATAGAACTCCTCAACGTCGTAGTTAATCCAAAAGGAAACCTCTTTATCTATTTGCTAATCAGTAATATATAAATGTTTTATACAAATTAGGAATGGTATTCCAAATTTGTATAAAAATCGTGCAGATGGTTGTATAAGAGAAAGTTAGATGACTCCAACGGGGACTATTTTGTTTTTTGAGTCGAGCGGACAGACCACAGGCGACAGGCAAATGACCGCGCCATTGCCAGCCTTCCCCTGAAAATCAGACAGTACTTTAAAATTTTTCAACGCGGCATTGCCTGGGTCGGCACTTTTCTTAATCTCTATGGGATAGATAGTTCCGTTGTCCTCAATCAAAAGGTCAATTTCAGTGCCGTTGTTGTCGCGGTAATACGAAAGGCGGCTTTTGACGTTTATGTCACGGTTGGAGTACTGTTTGATGATTTCGGAAACCACGTATGTCTCAAACATCGCGCCCGCCATCGCAGAATTTTCCAGTGCGCGGGGACTATTCCAATAACTGAGATAACAAGCCAATCCCGTGTCCATGAAATAGAGTTTTGGACGTTTGACGATGCGCTTTACCGTGTTGCCGGAATACGGATTGAGAAGATACACCAATCCTGATGTGGTAAGGAGCGAGAGCCAACGCTCGGCGGTCTTGGAGTCGATTCCCGTATCCTTGGCCATGTTGTTTAGATTGAGTTCCTGCCCCGTGCGCGCCGCCGTGCACGATATAAAACGCAGAAATTCAGACTCTTTTTTTATCTCCAACAGGTCGCGGATGTCGCGTTCTATATAGGTCTGGACGTATCCGCCAAAAAAAGTTTCGGGGCTAAGTTCTTTGTCTTCCACCATCTGTGGCATACCTCCCCTGTATATTTTGTCGAAAACGGAAGTGATGGTTTCGTCGGAATTGGCATGGAAGTCGTTAATAGGCAAAAAAGGTTTCTCCACGCCGCCCGCTATCTCTGCACGGCTCATCGAATAAAGCGACAACACCGCCGCCCTGCCCGCCAGCGATTCGCTCACATTGTGCATCAAATGAAACATTTGCGACCCTGTAAGGAAATACTGACCGTTTATCCGGTTGTTGTCAACGCGAATTTTGATGTACGGGAACAGCTGTGGCGCGTACTGCACCTCGTCAATGATGACAGGAGCCGGATATTGCTGCAAAAAAAGTTCGGGGTCTTTCTGCGCCAAATTTCTTATCACGGGATAGTCGAGCGTAACATATTTGATGCCCTCCATCCCGCCAAATACCTGTTTCATAACGGTGGTCTTGCCAGTCTGCCTTGCTCCCGTAACCGCAATAACGGGAAAATGTTTTGCCAAATACGACAAATGCTCCTCAATTATTCTTTTGATGTATGCCATAATCGTTTACGTTGGTTATACGGCGCAAAGTTATACAATTTCGGAATGTAATTCCAAATTTGTATAAAATATTTTTTGAAGACAAGTTTTTTCATTTTTTTTCAAGAATATTTGCAGTCTATACACTGCATATTTTTAGAAAAATTGCAGTCTATACACTGCATAATTTCAAAAATTTTGCAGTCTATACACTGCAAGTTTTATTCCACATATACCCTCTTGACCCGCTGGGCGATGCCGGTAAGGATTTCGTAGGGGATGGTGCCGATGGACTGCGCCATTTCGATGAGCTTGGTGTTTGAGCCGAAGATGACGACCTCGTCGCCGACGCGGCAGTCGATGCCCGTGATGTTGACCATGCACATGTCCATGCAGATGTTGCCGATGATGGGGGCGCGGCGTCCGTTGACTTCCACCATGAGGTTGCCGTTGCCATACTTGCGGTTGAGGCCGTCGGCGTAGCCTACCGGGATGAGGGCGATGCGCGAGGGGCGGTCTATCTTGCCGCGACGGTTGTAACCCACAGTCTCGGGAACGTCGATGTGCTTGATTTGCACGATGTTGGTCTTCCATTTTGAGATGCCCATCAGCTTGTCCGTCGCCTCGTATGCCACGCCGTAGAGGCCGATGCCGAGGCGCACCATGTCGTGCTGGTATTGCGTGAGCCTCTCGATACCAACCGAATTGCAGATGTGGCGCATAGGATTGCGACCCGTCAGGCGGCAGATGGTGTCGGCCATAGTCATAAAACGGCGTTCCTGCAATTCCGAAAACTTGTCCTCGGCCTCGTCGTCAGCGGCTACAAAATGCGTGAACATCGATTTCAAGTCGAGGATGTCGCCGCTGTCGTTGACCAATGTGCAAAATTCTTCCAACTCTTCCGCCATGAATCCCGAGCGGTGCATACCGGTGTCGAGTTTGATGTGGACGGGGTAATTGCGGATGCCTCTGGCGCGAAGGATTTCGATGAAATTACGGGTGCGCTCGGTGGAAAACAGGACCGGTTCAAGGCGGTAGTTCGCCAACTGTTTGTAATTGCGCCCGTCATAGTTCATGACCATTATGGGAAGCGTTATATTCCTGAGCCTCAGTGCTATGCCTTCTTCCGCAAACGCCACGCAGAGGTAATCGACGGCGTTGTTTTGAAGGGTGTTGCAGATTTGGTACGAGCCCGCCCCGTAACAATTGGCCTTGACCATCGCAATCATTTTGGTCTTGGGTTCGAGTAGCGAGCGGTAATAGTTGAGGTTGTGCTTCAACGCCGTCAGGCTCACTTCGAGGACGGTGTCGTGGTTGCCGATGTTGAAAAAATCGAAAACGTCGGCGAAGTCGTCGTACTTGCGCCCCTTGAATATGATTCCGCAACTGCGGTGGGCGTTGTAGTCAAAATTGTCGATGTAGTCCTGCGCGGTGTCGTATTTGGTGATGCGGATGTCGTCGTCGTGCGGGATTTGCTCAAAGTAGCCGATGAAGACGATTTTGCGGATGCCGGCGCTTTTGGCGAGGAAAAATAGTTGCGCAAAAAATTCGGCTTTCGTGAGGTTTTCCATTTCGGGGTTGACGATTACCGCCGCCCGCTGTTCGTACTGGTGCTGGCGCGCGAGGAAGTCGAACGTCTTGGATATGGAATATATGTTGTTGACGGTTGAAAAACAGGATATTATGCCGATATTGAGGTCTGCGTCGCGCATCTTGATTTGGCCGTCGGGGATGGCGAGCGTCGCGAAAATCTTGTCGTGCACTTCGGGGCGGTACAGACCTTCCTTGACGAGGTAACAGAGGCAGTGCGCGGCGTCCTCAGCGTGGATTTGGTCGCAGAATGGGATTGTAACGGCGATGTCGCTGCCACGGCCTTTGAGCGCGATTTTGGCGTTGGTCTCGGTGAGGGTGTAGTTGATGTCAAAATCCGAATCGTCCCACGTTACGGTGTCGCGTTGCTCGATGCGCGAGATGCAGTGGAATTGGTACTGGTCGGGGATTTCGCAGACGGCATAGTCGAAGTCGGGGGCGATGTCGCTGACGTTTTCGATGAAGTCCAGTTCATCGACGTACCTCGTGGTGGCAAACACGGTGTGCCCCGCGCTCAACAGGGTGTGCATCCAGTCTTTTAGGCAACAATTGCCGCCGCGCTGTGGTACGGCTACGACGCGGCCTTTGTACGATTCCATTGTGGCGACGATGTAGGCGTTGATGGCGGTGTTGATGTTGGCGACATGGACGAACGCCGCGCCCGGGTACTTCCGCGAGAGCGCGTCGCCGTTGGTAGTTACCACGAATATCCTGACGCCCATCTTGTACATCCGCCCAATCGGGTCGGCGGGGTCCTTGAAGCGGCGCAGGTCGAAGTACACCGAATCGGGCAGCGCGGCGGCGTTGGCGGCTCTGATTATAATCCTCTCGGCGCTCAACGCCGTGTTTCCATAAATCTTTTTCGCCTCTAATATCTTGGCTAAAACGTTAATTTCCATAAATAATGTTTTTTTGCGGGAACGCCTTACGGCGTTCTTTTTTTTGAACGAAAATTTTCGTCAATTTTTTCGTCAATTTTCGTCAATTTTTTTTGCGGGGAACGCCGGGCGGCGTGGCGCGATTTATGTCAGTCGGATGCCGTCGTCGGTGATGGCGATTACACGCGATTTGTAGAGGCCGCCGATGGCTTTTTTGAACACTTTTTTTGAGATTCCAAACTCGCGGGATATTTCGTCGGGCGAGGATTTGTCGCTCAGCGCGAGGAAGCCGCCACAGTCGCGCAGACGGTCATAGACGGCCTGTTCGGTGGCGTCGATGAGTTTGACGCTACTTTTTTCGAGCATCATGTCGATGCGCAGGTCGTCTTCGCGGATTTTCTTGACGTAGGCGTATGTGTACTCGCCCGAATGGACGGGGCGGAACATTTCCGACTTGTATATCATGCCCCAATATTTGCCATCGACGATGACGCGGAATCCGAGGTCGTTCTCTTGCGCGACGAAGATTTCGCACTTGTCGCCCGGCTCGTATTCGGGCTCGCGGTCCGACATGAATTTGTTGAGCCGTTGGGACGCGACGATGCGCTGCGAGGCTTCGTCGAGATATACATAGACGAAGTATTTTTTGCCGACGAAGAATCGGTCTTTCTGTTCGGATTTTGGGACGAGAAGGTCTTTGTCCAAGCCCCAATACAGGAACGCGCCGACGCTGCCCGCCGACACACATTCGAGGTATGCGAAATGGTTGATTTCGGTGTAGGGGTGCTGTATGGTGGCAGTCAGGCGGTCTTCGCTGTCGAGGAACACGAAAGCCTCGATGGTCGCGCCGGGCTTTACGTCCTGCGTCACAAACTTGTTTGGCAACAGAATCTCGCCGAGGTCCTCGCCATTGAGGTACGCCCCGTTAGGCGACATCCTCAGAACTTCCATTTTGTTGATATATCCGATTTCGATCATGGTCTTTTTTTAATGTTTTTTCTAAGTATATCCAAAAATTCTTTTGGCTCGTACACGGAAATTTGAGATGTGGAAAAATACTGCATCGCATCTTCAAAATCCTTAAAATCAGATGCTAATGATTCTTTTACGGTTTTTGAATCAACAGTAGTTATGTGGCATTTTTTTACAAACTCTGAAAAACGTCTCGAAATATCTTTGTCAGAAATACCGTGGTGCGCTTTCAAAACAAAACTTGCCGTCGAAAACGACAGTGCAGAAACAAGAATGTTGCATTTGCCATGCTGTCCCAATTGGATAATATATGCCGCATTTTCAAAGTGTTTCTTCCTGTACGCCAAATAATCAACTTTGGTAATGCTTGCGAGAGGTTTCAAAGCATCGGTGAGGCGCATAATCAATTCGATTTTGACACCCGAATCTGCGTCTTTGATAAGTTCCCAATAACTGTCGGTACTCTGTTTTAATGCTACTGTCGTCATAATCACATTGTTTGTTGTTGCGGCGGTAAAGGTACAAACAAAAAGCGTGTTATCAAAAAATATTTTCGACAAAAAAGTTGGGTCTGTCCAAAAAGGGATTGCGGCAATGCCACACCATAGCATATATGCCATTTGAGGCTATTGTAGTAAATTTATTGTTGCCGAGGGGGGCATTTACCGTCCGTCGCCGGAGTTGGGGTATTCGAATGGCGTGTGGGTCTTCTTGTCGAGCTGGAGGTATGGGAAGATGGCGGTCACGATGGCGATGCTGCCGCGGGAGAGCCGGGAGTATTTGGCGTCGTCGGGGAGAAAGCGGGCGTGGTCGTCGATTTTGAACAGCGTCACGAGGAACACCGCCGATATGAGGTAGAATTTCATCGCGCCGAAGAACGCGCCCAACATTCGGGCGGACTGGCCGAGTATGGTGGTCTGTAGCATCATCTGGGTCTTGAAGTTGACACGGCTGACTACAAGCACGAGCCCGGCCACGAAGCATACCGTCATCAGGATTATGGCGAACAAATCCGGCACGTCGCTGCGCGGGGTCAGGTAGCCGAACACACCCTTGGAAATATTGACGCAGATAGTCAGCAACACAAGCACGGCGAAGAAGCTGATGCACTCCACAATGATGCCGCGCTTATAGCCCACTACCGCGCCCACTATTAACAGAATGCCGATAAGGGCATCCACGCCGCTGCCTATTGGCACTTCTATGGTCGTCGTAGAATTCATATCGCTAAGTTTTTCGTTATACTATCCTTGTCATTTATGCTCCGCCACGCCCCCGAATGGCTTGTACGGAATCGCCTTGAAGGTAAAACCGTCCTGCGTGAACCGTTGTAGCGTCCTTTCCAGTGCGTAACGCTGGTTTTGCATCGCCTTGATGTTGTCGTGGAACAGGATTATCGCGCCGTTGCTCACATAGTCCGTGACGTTCTGCCAGCAACGCTCCGGTGAGACCCTCGCGTCGTAGTCTTTTGTCAACACGTCCCACAGGATTATGCGCCTTTCCTGCGCCAAGGCTATCGTCTGGCGGTGCTTCATCCTGCCGTGCGGCGGTCGGAACAAGTCCGAGTTTATGAGCGGGTCCGCCAGCCTCACGTTGTCAAGGTAGTCGCTGACCTTAGTCCTCAGCCCCCGGAGATGGTTGAAGGTGTGGTTCCCGACGCTGTGTCCCTCCGCCTTTATGCGCTCGAACAAGTCCGGGTGCTTGCGGACATTGTCGCCCACGCAGAAGAATGTGGCCTTCGCGCCGTAGCGTGCCAGCATGTCGAGCGTGCCGGGCGTCATCTCGGGTATCGGCCCGTCGTCGAATGTCAGGTACAAGACCTTTTCGTCGTCGTTTTCCGGCACAAGTTTCCAAGTGTAACGCTTGAAAAAATGGCGGACAATTTCTGGCGGATGCACTATGTAGTCTTTCATTTCGTTTCCTCCGATAGCATGTAAAGGTAAACTTGAACAAGTTGTTTCTCCATGTCGCTGAGCTTGGAGAATATGTTGTAAAAGTCCTGGCTCTCGATGTCCGCCGCCGCTACATTGGACAACAGCGGCACTGCCGAGAGTACGTCGGCGTAGGTCATGGCGTATAGCGAGGCGTTTGTCTTGTCGTTGTTGTCACGCATGACCCTCACTATTTCATGCGCCACGGCCGCCGTGCGTGTGTAGTCGTCACCGAGCGTCGCCGCCTTTCCAGCGTCAAGGTTCACGATGAACCGCATTTCCTGGACGTTGGCGTCGGCAAATTTTGTGAGTATGCTTTTGCCCTTGTCCTCGTGGCCGGTCTTGTAGTAGCAGTCGGCGAGGAAGATGTCGTAGTAGTTGGGAGTTGTCACGTCAGGCGGCATGACCTCGTAGCATTTGTCGATGACCTCGGCGGCCTTGTCGCGCTTTCCTTCGAGCATAAGCGACGTCGCGAGCCTGAGGAAACCGTTCTTGACGTTCATGAGCATGCGGCTGTTGTTCTCGTCGATGTAGACGCCGGGGTTCTCTATTCCGCCCCATGTGAACTTGTTGATGTATGCGTCGTAGAGGATGTCGGTGTTTATCGAGCCACGGTCGTATGCGCTTGCCTGTGTCCGTATCGGCACAAGCCTGTACGCCAGGCCGTCAAGCCTGAAATATTCGCCCAAGCCTTGGTAGGCATCTTCGCCGACTGTGATTGCGAAATACACTGGGCGTTCCCAGTTGTTGTGGGCAAGTATGTCGAGCACGGCGAGTTGACCCTTGCGGATGTACGAGCCGGGGTGCCGCCAGACGATTCGGTCGGCGATTTTCGCGGAATCGGAGGCTGGCACGGTGCCGTTTTCGATGACTTTCCGCTTGTCGACGGGGAGCATGAAGTTAAACGTCGGCACGAAGTCGTATACATCGCCGCCTTGGACGGTTACTTTTGTGGACTGGTCGTCGGAGGCGATGAAGTCTATGAGCGGCTTGAGCGGCGCAGGTTCGTCGGCGATGAGTTTGACGAGTTTGTCGACGTTGCCTTTGAGGGCGTTGGCGTTGGCCTCCGAGATGCCGTAGTCCTTTGGCTTTTGGGTCAGGGTGTTAAGGAGTTTGGCGATTTGGAGGGGCTGGCCTTTGAGCTGACGCTTGTTGACGATTGCGTCGTAGTCGGCGGGCATGAGTTCCTTCAGTTTGCTGTCCTTTATGAGTGCCACTATGTCGTCCTCCGCCATGTCGACAAAACGCTGGTACTTAGGGCGGTTTGTGTTAAGCTTCTCGCTGAAGAACATCGTCGGCACTTCCTTTAGGTATGTCACGTCGCGGCTGCCCTCGACAAGTTTTTCCTTCGCGATGCTTATCGGCAACGGCGCGGACTCATACGCACGGCGGCGCATCTGGTTGATGTACCAGTCGGTGTTTATGTACGCAAGGTTGACGACCCTCACGTCCGTCCTGATGCCCTCGACTTCCTGGGCGTACCACAGCGGGAATGTGTCGTTGTCGCCATTTGTAAACAGAATTGCGTTTGGCGCGCAGGATTCGAGGTAGTTCCGCGCAAAGTCGCGCGCTGTGTACCGTCCCGAGCGGTCGTGGTCGTCCCAGTTTTGGGCGGCGAGTATGACTGGCCCGCCGAGCATGCAGAGGACGAACGCGACAATGGCGGCTACATTGCCCAGCTTGTGCTTTTCGACCAGGCGGCACAGGGACGCCATGCCAAATCCGATGTAGAATGCAAACGCGTAGAAGCTTCCGGCGTATGCGTAGTCGCGCTCGCGGGGCTGGTACGGCGTTTGGTTAAGGTAGACCACGATCGCAATGCCTGTGAGTATGAAGAACATCATCACAATCCAGAAGTACTGCTTTCCGCGAAGGTTTGCGCGGTACATGTATACCATGCCGAGGATTCCGAGCAGGAGCGGCAGGAAGTAGTACTTGTTGTTGCCCTTGTTATTCTGCATCGGCTCGGGCATCTGTGACTGGTCGCCGAGTCGGGCGTTGTCGATAAAGCTTACGCCCGAGATCCAGTTGCCGTTCATGACGTTTCCGTCGTGTCCCTGGATGTCGTTCTGCCGCCCTACAAAGTTCCACATAAAATACCGCAGGTACATGTAGCCGACCTGGTAGTTGAAAAAGAACTTGAGGTTCTGGGCGAATGTGGGTTTCACAGTCTCGTCCGTTATGCCTGTCCATGTCTTGTATCCGCGGATGTGCTGTG
The DNA here is from genome assembly GCA_905234655.1 of uncultured Bacteroidales bacterium. Lineage (GTDB taxonomy): Bacteria > Bacteroidota > Bacteroidia > Bacteroidales > UBA3824 > UBA3824. The sequence continues at coordinate 19,919 of CAJOJG010000036.1, read as the reverse complement.
GCTCGCGGCTGTACATTCGCGGGAAGAATGTCGTGGTCGCCGGGTCAAACTTGTATTCGGTCTTGTATGATGCGATTTCATAACGGCCGTTGCGCTGTATGTAAGTCGGGCTGCCGACTTCGTAGCCGGTGATTTTCGAGTTGAAATATTCGCCGGTGACGAGCGGCCGGTCGCCGTACTGCTCGCGGTTGAGGTACGAGCGCAGAGCAAAAACATTGTCGGGGTTGTTCTCGTCCATCGGCGGGTTCGCGGCGGAGCGGATGACAATCATTGCAAACGACGAGTAGCCGATTATGATGACAGCCACGCCGAGGAGCGTCGTGTTAAGGACGATTTTCTTCTTTTTGTGCGAGTAGTGCAGCCCATAGACCAGCGCGCCAAGTATCAGTATGACGTAAATGATTGTGCCGGTGTTATATGGCGCGCCCATTCCGTTAGTGCACATTAGCTCGAACACGGACGCGATATACGCCACGCCGGGGATTATGCCGTACAATATTCCTGCGAGTATCACGACCGAGACCGCCAATGCTGCCAAGATGCCTTTGGTGTCGGGCTTGTACTTCTTAAAATAGTACACGAACACAATCGCCGGTATCGCCAAGAGGTTCAGCAGGTGGACGCCTATGCTCAGTCCCATGAGGTAGCATATAAGTATGAGCCAGCGGTTGGAGTATTTTTCGTTTGCGACAGACTCCCACTTGAGTATGCACCAGAACACGACGGCCGTGAATAGCGACGACATGGCGTACACTTCGCCCTCGACCGCCGAAAACCAGAATGTGTCGGTGTATGTGTAGGTCAGCGCGCCAACCAAGCCGCTGCCGATTATGGATATGCCTTGGAGCGTGGTGAACTCGCCAGCGTCGGTCTTGCCGCCACCCGGCACAATCCTCCTTGCAATGTGGACTATGCTCCAGTACAGGAACAGCACCGTGAATCCGCTCGCGAGGGCGGACATGGCGTTAATCATGACCGCCACCTTTGTCACGTCGCCGAATGCCAACAGCGAGAATACGCGGCCGAGAATCATGAACAATGGCGCTCCCGGCGGGTGTCCGACTTCCTGGCGGAATGCCGTGCATATAAACTCGCCGCAGTCCCAGTAACTTGCGGTCGGTTCTATTGTCAACAGGTACGACACCGTGGCGATGGCGAACGCCGCCCAGCCCGAGATGGTGTCTACAAGTTTGAAGTTTTTCATTCGTAGTTTTTTATGATAATTTCGTATAGGCGGGAAGGGTTGCCCGCGCTCAATGTTATATCTTCAGCACCGCCAAGAATGCCTTCTGCGGCACTTCCACGTCGCCAATCTGTTTCATGCGCTTCTTTCCCTTCTTCTGTTTGTCGAGGAGTTTGCGCTTACGGGTTATGTCGCCGCCGTAGCATTTTGCGGTCACGTCCTTGCGGAACGCCTTGATGGTCGAGCGTGAGATAATCTTTGTGCCGATGGCGGCCTGTATCGCGATGTCAAACTGGTGGCGGGGGATGAGTTCCTTGAGCTTTTCACAGATTCCCTTGCCAAATTCGTATGCGTTAGACTCGTGGATGAGGCTGCTCATGGCGTCCACAGGCTCGCCGTTGAGTAGTATGTCGAGTTTCACAAGCTTTGACTCGCGGTAGTCTATCGGGTGGTAGTCGAAGGACGCATAGCCCTTGGAGAGCGACTTCAGTTTGTCGTAGAAGTCGAACACAATCTCCGCCAATGGCATCTCGAAGTTGAGCTCCACGCGGTCGGACGTGAGGTACTGCTCGTTGATTTTAATGCCGCGCTTTTCCATGCACAACTTCGTTATCGGGCCGTAGAACTCCGATTTTGTGATTATGTCCGCCTTTATATATGGCTCCTCGATGTGGGAGATTGCCTTTTGCTCGGGGAGGCCGGCGGGGTTGTGTACTTCGATTTCTTCGCCTTTTGTAGTGAACACCTTATAACTTACGTTTGGCACTGTCGTGATTACGTCCATGTCAAATTCGCGTGACAGCCTTTCCTGCACGATGTCCATGTGCAACATTCCGAGGAAGCCGCATCGGAACCCGAATCCGAGTGCGATCGAACTTTCGGGCGTGAAGGTCAGCGATGCGTCGTTCAACTGTAGTTTTTCGAGGGACGTGCGGAGTTCCTCGTACATGTTTGTCTCGATGGGGTACACGCCTGCGTAGACCATTGGCTTTACCTCCGCAAACCCCTCGATTGCTTTGTCGCACGGGCGTTCAGTGTGGGTTATCGTGTCGCCGACCTTGACCTCGATGGCGTTCTTAATGCCGGAGATTATGTATCCGACGTTGCCAGCCGAAATCTGCGGGGTGGGGGAGAGATCCATTTCGAGTACGCCTACTTCGTCCGCGTCGTATTCTTTCTTTGTGTTTACGAACTTGACATGGTCGCCGGTCTTTATAGTGCCATTATACACGCGGTAGTATGCGATTATGCCACGGAAGGGATTGAACACCGAGTCGAAAATCAAAGCCTGGAGCGGCGCATCGGGGTCGCCCTTCGGTGCCGGCACTTTTTCGACGATGGCTTTGAGGATTTCCTCGACGCCAAGCCCGGTCTTGCCGGACGCCTCGATGATTTCCTCGCGCTTTCCGCCGATGAGTTCTATAATCTGGTCCTTGACCTCCTCGGGCTTTGCTGCAGGCATGTCCATCTTGTTGAGGACCGGGATTATCTCGAGGTTGTTCTCTATCGCCATGTAGACGTTTGAGATTGTCTGAGCCTGGATGCCCTGGGTCGCGTCGATGACGAGCAGCGCGCCTTCGCACGCGGCGATGCTCCTCGACACTTCGTATGAGAAGTCCACGTGGCCGGGAGTGTCGATGAGGTTAAGCGTGTAGTCCTTGCCGTCAAGGTTGTATTTCATCTGTATCGCGTGGCTCTTTATGGTAATTCCACGCTCACGCTCAAGATCCATGTCGTCCAGTACCTGATCCTTTAGGTCACGGTCGGAGATGGTCTTTGTATATTGCAGCAGACGGTCGGCGAGAGTGCTCTTGCCGTGGTCAATGTGCGCTATGATGCAAAAGTTGCGGATGTTTTCCATAATTGTGTTTTGTAACAGTGCGTTTTGGGGCAAAGGTACGTAAAAATTTTACATTGCGCAAAAATCTTTCATTTTAGTTATAAGCATGGCAGAGACGATATTCACGCTACGTGTTGATAATGAAATCGTTAACGGAAGTGTGAAAAAAAGTTGTAAATTTTTTTGTTAAATATTTGTAAATACAATTATTTTTTCCAAACTTTGCATCGTCCAATTATTCCAATTATTAAGACAAGGTTAAAAGTATAGGAAAAGAGAAGACATACTGATTTGATATTGAAAGTAGTAAGTTAAGTTTTTAGATGAGAAAATACTGTTTGATTTATTTTATATACTAACAACTAATTTTATGAGAAACCAAATTGCATTAAAAACCCATCGTTCGTGGAAGGTATTCCACAGACTAATGGTCGTGATGGTGATGCTGGGCATTTCGCTGAACGTATCGGCGCAAGGCACGGTCAAAGGCAAGGTGTTCGACGAGACTGGCATGGGGCTGCCCGGCGCCAACGTCATCGTCAAGGGCACCACGATAGGCACCATCTCCGACATGGACGGCAACTACGTCATCAGCAACGTACCTGCCGGAACTCAAACAATCTCCGCCTCGTTCATCGGCTACCAGAACATGGAAGTCGAGGTGCAGATGGCCAACGGCGCGACTGTCACGAGGGACTTCACCCTCAAGGAGGACAACGAGCAGATTGAAGAGGTCGTTGTCGTCGGCTACGGTGTCCAGAAGAAGAAACTGGTCACTGGCGCGACTGTCGAGGTAAAAGGCGACGATATTCAGAAGATGAATACCACCCAAGTCCTCGGCGCACTTCAGAGCCAGTCCCCGGGCGTTAACATCCAGTCCAATTCGGGACAGCCGGGCGACGGTTTCAAAATCTCCATCCGTGGCGCCGGTACTAACGGCTCTACCGCTCCTATCTACGTCATCGACGGCGTTGCCGGCGGCGACATAAACTCCCTCAACCCCGCCGACATCGAGCGTATCGACGTCCTCAAGGACGCCGCATCCTGCGCTATCTACGGTTCTTCTTCCGCAAACGGCGTTATCCTCATCACCACAAAGCAAGGCAAGGCCGGAAAGGTGCAGGTAACGTATGACGGAACAGTGGGCTGGGCTAATGTCTATAAGATGCCCGACCTTCTTAATGCCGACGAGTACAAGAAAATCCAGGATCTCGTTGCATTTAACTCAGGCCAGTCCCCATACGACTGGTCGCAGTACACCAAAGGTTATGAAAACTATGGCGGAACTGACTGGTTGGACGAGTTGAGGAATCCCAACGCCGTCACGACGAGCCACTCCATAAACATCATTGGCGGTAACGAGACCTCCAAGTTCTCCACTGGTTTTGGTTATCAATATCAGGACGGCGTATTCGGTGGCGAGTACATTCCTTCCGATTTCAGCCGTTTCACATTCCGTTTTAACTCCGAGCATTCACTTTGGAAGGCTAAGGGCGACGGCCGCGACATTATCAAGTTCGGCGAGAACCTCTACTTCCAGCACAGGCAGAGCGAAGGTATCCAAATCGGCAACCAGTACTCAAATGTCATTTCTGACTGTCTCCGCGCAATTCCGCTCATCCCCGTCTACAACAGTGAGGGCGACTATTTCATGGGCAACGACCTGAAGGAAATGGGCATGTTCGGTTTCAACTCGTATGCAAGCAACCCGATTGCATCGGCTGTCTACAATCAGTCCGGCAACAACCGCTCTAAGAACTACAATCTGAACACCAACGCGTATGTGGAAGTGTCCCCCATCAAAAACTTGACATACAAAGGCTTGTTGAGTTATAAGGTATACGGTTCTTCTTGGAGGGCTTACTTGCCTGAGTACTACATGAACGACCAAGGCGGCAAGCGTGACCAGGATCAGACCACAGACAACCTTTCTTTGGGCTTCAACTGGGGCGTCACAAACACAGTCAACTACAAGTTTGAACTTGCTGACAAGAACCACTTCGACGTGATGGTCGGTACAGAATACTCCAAGTCCCGTCCTAACTACGGCGAGAGCGTTAATGTCACTGGCTATAACAACATCTTCAACGATATGGATCATGCCTATATCGTCAACACTACCGGTACTACATACAATGCGACCGGCGACCCTGCTGCTTACAGCGGAAAGATGTCATACTTCGGACGTATCAACTACGACTTCAATGAGACATACATGCTGAGCGTCGTAATGCGCGCCGATGGTTCTTCTCAGTTTGCAGAAGGCAACCAGTGGGGCTTCTTCCCCTCAATATCCGCAGGCTGGGTAATCAGCAACATGGACTTCATGCAGAACCAGAACATATTCGACTTCTTGAAACTCCGCGCTGGCTGGGGTCAGAATGGTAACGACAACCTGCCGTCTTCATCGTGGCGTTCTACATGGGAGTTCGGCGACTACGGCCTCTACTCTTTCGACAACAACAAGGACAACGGCACACAGGGTGCATACGCTACTCGTCTTGCTAATCCTGACCTTACTTGGGAGACTTCGGAGCAGACTAATATCGGTCTTGACATGCGTTTCTTGAAGAGCCGTTTGACTGCTACTATCGACTGGTACAACAAGGAGACGAAAGACCTCTTGATTGCAGTACAGACTAACGCTGCTACTGGTTTTGAAAGCCAATATCAAAATGCCGGTAATGTAAAGAACACTGGCGTAGAGGTTGCATTGGGCTGGAACGACTCTCCGTCTAAAGATTTCCACTACAGCGTTAACTGGAACATGGCTTATAACAAGAACGAAGTTACAAAGGTTAACAATGCCAACAAGTACATCGAAGGCGGTAACGACCTCTTGGCACAGAGCACAGGCATCATCGCACGTATGCAGGAAGGCTATTCGATTGGCTACTTCTATGGCTACAAGACCGCTGGCGTTATCCAGAACGAGGCTGACTTGCAGGCTTATATCAATGAAAATTGCGGTGGAAACGCTGCTAATTCCGTACAAGGCGAAAGCTTGACAGTCGGCGACTTGAAGTTTGTCGACACCAACGGCGACGGCATCGTCAATGACGACGACAAGACCGACCTTGGCAATCCTACTCCCGACATCACAATGGGTCTTTCTTTGGGCGCTGACTACAAGGGCTTCGACCTTTCAGTCACATTCTACGGCGCATTTGGCCAGCAGGTTGCCCGCTCCTACAGGAAGTTCACTGACGGACAGTATGAGAACTACACGTCCGAAGTATACGACTACTGGACTGGCGAAGGCACTTCTAACAAATATCCTCTCCTCCAACCGGGTAACAGGGGTATGAACTTCCAGAAAATCTCCGACATTTACATCGAGGATGCCGATTATGTACGTTTGTCCAACATCACATTGGGCTATGACTTCAAGCGTCTTTGGAAGACCTGCCCGTTGAACCAGCTCAGGTTCTATGTCGCAGCGCAGAACTTGTGGACGATTACCAAGTACAAAGGCATGGATCCTGAAAACGGTATGGCTCTTAACGGCGACGAACCTTGGGTAACAGGCGTTGACGTTGGTAACTATCCTAACCCTCGTACATTCTTATTCGGTGTTAACATTAAATTCTAAACTTGAAAATAATGAAAATAATTAATATAAAAACAGGTTTGTTGTTGCTCGCTGGCGGAATGTTGACGGCCTGCGACCTCGATTCAATGAGCATGAGCGAGGCCGACACAAGTAACTTTCCCCAAACGGAGGGGGATGCCAACCAAGTTCTCGCCGCAATCTATCAGAACAACAATTCAATCAACGCATATCCGCAGGAGTCGTTCCTGTACGCGGCTATTCTCGCCAGCGATGACGCTCTCGGCGGCGGTGGCGCCAATGACAAGTTGATGCAGTCATTCGACTTCATCACTAATTACGGCACCGATGCTACAAAGGATTTCTATCTTGACCGTTATACTGGCGTTTCCCGTGCCAATGCCCTTATCAATGCCATTGACGAGTTGGCGATGGACGATTCGATCAAGAAGCAGGTAAAGGGCGAGGCTCTTTTTCTCCGTGCGTTTTACTACTACGAGTTGGCCTCCATGTATGGTACAGGTATTCCGTTGGTTACGAAGACTGATGGTACGGTGGACTATACAAACGCAGCCGGTTTTTGGGGTCAAATCCTCCAAGACCTCTACGAGGCTTCTACCACAATGCCTGCTGTCAAGAAAACTGACGGTCATGTTGACAAGTATTGCGCAGAGGCCATGTTGACCCGCGCATGGTTGTTCTACACCGGATTCTATGGTAATGGCGAAGACCTCTCACAGTTAGTGTCCACTACCTACAATCCTCTCACTTCTGTCAGCCTTCCTGATGGAACTACCCTTACGAAGGACATGGTCAAGGAGTTGATTAACGACTGCTACACTAATTCTGGTTATTCGCTTGTTGATGAGTTCTACAACCTTTGGGCATATTCAAACAGCTCGACGAAGTGGGATTCCGGCAACTTGTTGAAGGTGGACGATTCGGATGTTATCACTTTCAAGTGGGCAGAAAACAACAATGCCGTCAATCCCGAGAGCATGTTTGCCACAAAGTTCAACAAACTCGCTTCATGGAGTACGACAATTGGCTACGGCAATGGCTACGCTCTCCACTTTGGTGTGCGCGGTGGTCAGGATTATGACAAAACCTACCCCTGGGGCCAGGGTTGGGGCGCAGGCCCGGTCAATCCGAGCGTTGTCACGGACTGGGCTAATGCCGATTCGAGAGACCGTCGTCTGAAAGAGAGCATCATCAATGTTGCCAATATGCCTGGCTACACATACGGCGGCGCATCTTGGGCTGACTTCATTCAGGAAACTGACTACTACCAGATGAAACTCGGCGCAATCTCCGCTCAGAAAGAAGATGGTTCTTACGCACCAGTGTTCGAGCAGGTTATGTACGGTGCTGATGGTTGGATTAACGACAACCTCATGCAGACCGGCAATATCCACGACCTTGTCCACATCCGTTTCGCTGACGTTTGCCTGATGTGGTCGGAAATCAACGAAAATGCGGAAGGCATGAATAAGGTGCGTAAACGCGCCGGACTGTCGGACGTGTCATACTCTCTGGCCGCACTTCAGAACGAACGCCGTTGGGAGTTGTTCTTTGAGGGTCAGCGTTGGAACGACATCCGCCGTTGGCATATAGCCGCCGACGCCCTTTCAAAACAAGAAGGCGTGAAAGTTTACACAGCCGGTGTCGAAGGCACAAATACCGCTCACAACGGCGGTTATGCCGCACGTTACAATGCGACTGCCGGTTTCTTCAAGATTCCTGAAACTCAAATCCTTCTTAATGAAGGCAAAGTCGCTCAAAATCCCGGCTATTCTGGCGCGGACGGCGAGTACACAGGCTATTAGTAAATTAATTGCTTAAAAATTGGTTGAAAATTATGAAAAGATTATATTTAGCGGCAGTTTCAGTCGTCGCATTGTCGATGGCGGCATGCGACCCTGCTGTCGAAGAAGTTGACAATGACGCGGTTCAGCTGACTGAAAGCCAGTTGGATTCGCGGGTAATCATCACGCAGACAGGGAAAACTGAGGTTTTCTCTTTCACGACATCGCCGTCTACTTACGTAGATATTCTATTTGCCGACGACAATTCCTTGTTGGCATCCGGAATATCAGGCACGTTCAAGGTTCCAGTTTTTGCACAGGGCAACATCAAAATCCAAACCCTCAACACTAACGGAGAAATCACAGAGGCATCAAAGTCCTTCTCTGTGGAAGAGTGGGAATTGACCGATGTGTTGAAGACTGTTCTCAACAACGATTTCGATAAGGGTGCAGTTTGGACGTGGGACACTGAATTTGATAACGGTGAAGTCTGGGGCAATGCCGGTTATCAGGCTGGCTCGTTTGACGGCAAATCCATCAACGGCAAATGGTGGGGAGCCACCAACAACGATTTCCCGGGACAGTTGAACCACTCCAACACTGGTGTCTTGACTGGCGAGGAAGATGCCGATGCGTATATGGTTTTCAACAGGAACAAGCTTGAAAAGTATGACGCAAGCGGCAAACTACTCAATTCAGGTACTTTTTCCACGGACAATAAGAAGAACGTAATTGGCACTGATTTCGGCTATCTCAATACATCCGAGGGCGCAATCCTTTGGCCGTTCAAGATTAACGGTGGCGGTTACAGACCTACGAGGTTTGAGATTGCATGGCTTTCCGACAAGCAATTGCAGTTAATTTATGCTGACGAGGGAACAGGCGGCTGGTCAGAATGTACATGGTGGGCTTTCAAGAAGCAAGGTGTTTCAACAGCAAATCCGGCCGACTACAAGCAGTTTGAGGACGACAAGTACGCATTTCTTGACGCAAACAACGATACCATCGTGGATAAAATCACTGCTGTCAGCGACGGCAAATTGTCCTTCTCGTATGTGGCTCTTGACAATGGTTTTGTCTTCAAGGCTCAGACCATCGAGTCAAGCAATTCGCTCAAAGTTCCCGATGGAACTACTTTCGTAGACATCACTCCTGCAAATGCTGACGTTTATGAGATTGTGGGCAAGGACACTACGGCCAAGACTCAGACCGGTACTGCCACCTTTGATGCGTTGGACGCCGGCTCAAGGTACGATGTGACCGTAACATACGACAGTGAAAAAAAGAAGTACAAGGTATACTATACCGAGTTTGACAAAACTACCACATCGCTCTCTGTTGTGGCGGTTTCCGACAAAGAAATCTTTGTCGATGAACAGAAGAAAGCTGCTAAAGACACATCATACGCTGGTGAAAAGTCCGTATCAGGTAGCATCACCACATATACATTCAAGGACATCACTTTCAAGGAAGGTGGAAACCAATTCTACTTATTTAATTTGAAAGATGAGGCCAAGTATAGTGAGGCATACGACTTTAGCGATATTATCATGCTCAAGGGCGACGACAAGGTTTTTGAAGCCGGTTCTGTTGTCGATGGCATCAAGTTGATCAAGCTTGCGTCGTCTGTTAAAGATCCTGTTACAATCGTTGTGTCAATCTATGAGCAGGCTGATGGAACTAAGGCTGTTTACATGTCCGCTATTGGTGCGTCTAAATAGTTTTCTTTAACTCTATAATTTCTAAAAACACGTTGCTAATTTTTAATTAACAACGTGTTTTTTATATATTTGCATTATGAACTTCAAACTCATATCTACATCACTCTTCGGCTTGTTCGTGTTCTCAATCCTGTATTTTTTGTACCCCGGGTTTATGAATTTTCACGAGCAAAACCAGTTGTTTCTGTTCACAAAGGATTATTTTGCGGACCGGATAACTACTTGCGGGGGGCTGGCGGATTACGTGAGCGAATTTTTGGTGCAATTCTTTTACGTACCGGCATACGGCGCGTGGATTTACGCTATCGTGCTGTGCGCCATACAGTTGCTGACGTTCTCAGCGTTTGAAGACAAGGACGGGAAAAAATATTTTCTGTCGTTCTTGCCGTCGATTTTGATATTCCTTTACAGCGGCAACGAAAATTTACTGTTATCGTTTTCAATGTCAATCATTTTTGTACTTTTATATATCAAACTATCCCAAAAGAATCTGAATTTGTCCCTGATGCTTTTGTCGCTTAATTATTGGCTTATAGGCGCGATGTGTGCGGTAAATTCCGTTTTCGTCGGGTACAAATTAATCAAAAACAAAAAATATGCTTTTGCTGTTTTGTTGCCGATAATATATTGTCTGTCAGCGGTTTGCTTTACATACATAATGCCGCACCAATATCCAGTGAAACAAGTTTTGCTTGGGATTAATTATTACCGTATTCCGGGACATTATCATTTTATGATGTTTTTCATACCGGCGGTTGTGGCTGCAACGGTGATTTTGTCAGTAAAAATCAAAATAAAAATTGATAGTATTTTGTTATTTGCCGCGCAATATTCTGCAATTTTGCTGTCATTTTTGCTTGTCAATTTCACATACGACGACCTGAAATTCAGGCTGATAAACTACGATTACCTGCTCCGGCACAAGTGCTACAACAACATAATCCACCAAAGCCAAAAACATCAGCCCGAAACTGATTTTGAGCGGGTTTGCATCAATTTTTCGTTGGCACAGAAAGGCATTCTGGCGGAGCGGATGTTCGATTATGCGCAAAGCGGCTGCGGGGGGCTGCTCTCCGATGCGGTGCTTGACAATATGTCGTGCCTGCCGTCGATGGAGGCGTGTTTCTATTTGGGAATGACAAACACGGCGTTGCAGTTTGCCTTCGACAGTCAGGAGGCTATAATGAACAACCGCAAAAGCGGGCGGCTGCTCAAAAGGATGGCGGAATGTTTTATCGTGAACGGCGGATATGAAGCCGCAAAACATTATTTGTCAATACTTTCGCACAGTCTTTATTATTCGGATTGGGCTGAGGAGAATTTGAAAGCGATTGACAGCGGAAACGAAAGTGGATTGGATTCTATGTGCCTGACTTTGCGGCAATTAAGGTTCAAGGAAGATTTTATTTTCTATTATCCCGAACTGCCCAAAATGCTCGGCAAACTTTACACCGAGGACAGGACGAACACTTTGGCGCGGCAATATTTTTATGCCTCGATGCTTTTGAAACGGGATTTGCAGTCGTTTGTGTCATTTTACCTCGGATTGAAAGAGCCAACGGCAAACCTCCCGAAATCTTTCCAGCAGGCTTGGGCGATGGTTTGGAGCGGCACACACAGCGATTTTTCCGAAATTCCGGTGGAACTGTCCTCCGAGACAAAACAACAACTCATGGAAGTCGCAAAGCACTATATGTCAGACCGTAACGCGGATAATCTGCTGCGCAAACACGGCTTCAATTTTTGGACGTATTATTTTATGAATTAAGGAAATGAGGAAATTTTTACCACATATTATTGCCGCAACATTTTTCGCCGCGTGTTCGCCACAACCCGAAAACGCGGAAATGACAAACCGCACCCCTGACATTTTCCCTGATTATGTAGATGTTACGGTTCCTGCGGAGATTGCGCCGCTTAATTTTTACGTAAACGATTCGTCGGAATGTGTTTTTGTGGAAATTACGGGTGAAAACGGCGAAAAAATCTCATCATCAGGCAGTTATGCGGATTTTGACATTGAGCGTTGGCACGGTTTAATCAGCGGTAACAAAGGTAAAAGCGTTTCGGTGAAAGTGTCGTCAAAGGTAAACGGAAAATGGCGTGGATACTTGCCGTTCAAAATAAATGTAAGTACTTATGACTTAGATGAATACGGCGTTACATACAGGAAAATCGCGCCGGGCTACCAAACATTCAGTTTGATTGGTGTTTATCAGCGCGATTTGTCAAATTTTGACGAAAAACCGCTGCTCGAAAGCCGCGCATTGGGCGGTCAGTGCCTCAACTGCCACACGCCAAACCGCACCAACCCCGACCAGTTTTATGTCCATGTCCGTGGCAAACATGGCGCGACAATCATACGCTCCGGCGGCAAGACGATGATTTACAGCGCGAAAGCCGAAAATCAGAACGCAAACCCCACATACGGAAGTTGGCACAAGGACGGGCGGTATTGCGCGTTTTCAGAAACAAAAATTTATCAATGTTTCCACACCGGCAAAGACAAATTGGTGGAGCCATACGACGAAATGTCGGATATTGTGGTTTTGGATATTACTAATAATCAGATTATTACGTCGCCATTGCTGCAAAACGACTCGATAGCGACAACACCGTTTTTCTCCGCCGACGGCACAAAGATCTATTTTTGCACATGCTACAATTACCCCGTCCCGGCGGAGTACGACAAGCGCAAATACAGCCTTTGCAGCATTGATTTTGACGGCGTGAAAGGCGAATTTGGCGGCGCAGTCGATACCATAATCAACGCTCAAAAATGGGACAAGAGCATCGCCCTACCGCGCCCCTCCTACGACGGAAAATGGATGGTGTTTTGCACCTCGGATTTCGGCACAAATCCTGTAAACAGGGCTGAATCAGACTTGTGGATAATGGACATGGAAACCGGCGGCGTGAGGAAAATTGACGAGATAAACTCCTCGGACACAGAGGGTTTCCATAATTGGAGCGCGAACAGCCGCTGGATGCTTTTTGCCTCAAAACGGTTAGACGGTCTGTACGCCAACTTGTATTTTACGCAGATTGACGACAGCGGGCGGTTCACAAAACCGTTCCTAATGCCGCAGAAAGACCCGAAAAAGGCGTATGGCGAGTCGCTGCACTCGTACAACGCGCCCGATTTCACGTCAAAAGACATTGACATTAATTACAGAAGCATTTACAACGATTTGTTATCGTCAGAAAGAATAAAAATCAGTTTGAAAAAATGAAAAAATTATTTGTGATTTTACTAAGTTTGATTACGCTTGCGGGCTGCACCAGCGACCGTAAATGCCTGATTTTAGGCACAGTGAGCGACAGCAACCTCAACGGCAAGCGGATTTTCCTCGTGCCGGTTTTCCACGAGGACAGCCTCGGCGTTGATTCGGTGGTGATAATGGACAACAAGTTCAGTTTCAGCCGCAACGAAGAATTTTTAGCCGACATCAGGATTGATTACCACTACCGCCAAAACACTGAAAATCTGTTGGTTATCACAGAACCCGGCACTGTTAATGTTGTGATTGACACGGTGAGCAGCGGCGGCGGCACTCCTCAAAACGATTCCCTTCAAGTTTGGAAAGAGTTGATAATCAGGCGCAACGCCGAACTCGCCAAAAACCGCAAGGACTACAGCAATTTTATCCGCGCTGGCGACTCGGCAAACGCGGAAATTGTGAAAAGGCACATGCAGGCGGTCGGCGAAAAGTTCACCCTCCGCACAAAAGCCATGGCGGACAATTTGGGTTCAGGGACACTGTATGAGTTTTTGATGCAAAGGGTGCCGAAGAAGTAATCAAGATTTTTTGACAACTCGAAATATCTTGCTAAATTTGCCGCAACAGGCAAAAAAATTGACAATGACACTTTTCAAAAAATATTACAAACATATCGCATCCTTGTTGTTCGCCATCATCATCTTCCTGTTTTGGCGGGTCGGGTATTCGTGCGCGTTTTCGTATCACGAACAGTTTCAGATGTTTATGCTGTCGAAAGCGTATTTCATGGAGCGGATGTCGCTGCCGGGCGGACTGGCGGATTATGTGGGCGAATTTTTGGTGCAGTTCTACTATTTCCCGCTGTTCGGAGCGTTGATTGTGGCATTGTTGTTGGCTGTGGTGCAGATACTTACGTGGCAGTTGATGAAACTGTTTTCGGCAAAGGACTATGCGTACCCCCTGAGTTTTTTGCCGTCGGTGGTGCTTTGGCAATATCTTGGCAATGAGAGCGTTCTGCTGTCGTTTGTGGTGGCTGTTGTCGCTGCGTTGGCGTTTGGCTTGGGATATGCAAAAATAAAAAATAATCCCGTCAGAATTGTTTGCGGCACATTGGGCGTGGCGGCGTTTTATTGGCTTTTCGGGGCTGTGGCGTTTTCGGCGGTTTTGTTTGTCGTGATTTTTAATTTTAAGTCAAAAATCAACATAATCACCTCTGTATCAGCGGTTTTGTGCGCAGTTTTTGCAGCGTTGGTTTCTTACCGGATTTCGAGTTATCCGCTTTTCAGGTTCTTTTTTGGGCTTAATTATTTCAGGTTTCCCACTGAAATTCCGTTTTTGCAGGTTTTCATTATGATTATGGTTGCGGCGATTCCGGCGGCGGGTTTGTTGGACAAAAAATTGAACAAAAAACTTTCAATCGCGCTCGCAGTTTTCACTGTGGCTTTAGGCGCGTTTTATATCCCAACAGGCTTCAAATCACTCAATTATGAAGTCCTTCAATACGATTATTTGGTGAGAATCGGCAACTGGGACAAGATAATTTCGACCGCCGACAAACAAAATCCGCGCACGCCGCAAAGTGTTGCGTGTCTTAACCTTGCGCTCGCCGAAAAGGGGCTGTTGGGCGAGCGGATGTTCAATTATTTTCAAAACGGACACGAAGGCCTTGTCCCGGCGTTTGTGCGCGACTTTTTTATGCCGCTGTCGTCCGCCGAAATTTACCTGCGGCTCGGGATGGTGAACACCTCGATGCGCAACCTTTTTGAGGCTCAGGAGGCGATTCCAAACTACCGTAAAAGTGCGCGGATTACCAAGCGTCTTGCGGAACTCAATATCATAAACGAGGATTACGCCGTTGCTGAAAAATATTTGAAAATGCTGTCCAACACTTTGTTTTACAAGGAGTTTGCGGAAAGCACTTTGTCGAATATCGAAAAGTTTAAGGAGAACAAATTTTGGTCGTCGGTGGACAAAAACCGTTATCAAAAAGATTTCCTTTTCAGCGATGCGGAGCCTGACCAAATGTATGGACTTTTGCTCGTGCAGAATGGCAAAAACCGAATGGCTTTCGATTATTTGATGGCGGATGTCTTGCTGGAAAAAGATTTGCAAAAATTCATAAATTATTATCCGCTTTTTAAAGATGCGGGCTACAAAGTTTTGCAGAAAAATTTTCAGGAAGCGTTGATTTATGCCTACTACAAAACCCACGGTAGCCTGAGCGGAATACCGCCCATTGTTACCACCACGGTTGTCAATGATTTTCAGCAGTTTATGCAGACATATTCACGCAATCCGCAGTTGGCAAAAGCCGAAAACACGTATTATGCCTATTTGTTGAATTTAAAATGATTGCCGCCATGAAACCGATATATATTTTTTTATCATTTTTGTTGTTCATGATTTCGTGCGCCGAAAAGCCTGAAAACGTGAAAGAAACGGACGTTTTCCCGCCAATTTATCCTGATTATGTTGGAGTTACGATTCCGGCGGAAATCGCGCCGATGAATTTCAATGTTGTTGGCGCGGAGATTGTTGATATTACCGTAACAGGCAGTAAATCAGGTGATTTGCATATAAACGGCGGTTATGCTAAATTTCCGCTTGACGGCTGGCACAAACTTGTTTCGGACAACAAGGGCGGCGTTTTGACTTTTGACGCAAAGGCGAAAATAGGCGGCAAGTGGCTCGGCTACAAAAATTTTCAAATGTATGTAAGTGATTATCCGTTAAGCGATTGGGGTGTTACATACCGACGGATTTCACCAGGGTACGAGGTTTTCGGCAAGATGGGGCTGTATCAAAGGGAGATTTCGAGTTTCAAGGAATTTCCGCTGATTGAAAACACGTTGATTCCGGGAAATTGTGTAAATTGCCATACAGCAAATGCTTGTAATCCTGATAATTACACATTCCACGTGCGCGGCGCAAACGGTGCAACGGTTGTGCATCACGGCGATAAGACCGAAATCCTCCAATCTAAAAGCAGCACCACCGGCGGCTCGATGGTCTATCCGTATTGGCATCCATCGGGAAAATTTTGCGCATATTCCACAAATGACACCCACCAATCGTTTCACGTTGTAAAAGAGGAACTTATCGAGGTTTTTGACCTCAAATCCGGTGTGTTTGTCTATTGCCCCGAAACAAACGATTTGATTTTGGATTCGTGCATTATGACTAAGGAAAATTTCGAGACCTATCCTGCGTTTTCGCCCGATGGAAGGACGCTATATTTCTGCACGTCAAAGGCTTACGATATTCCTGAAAATTACAAGAAAATCCAGTACAATCTTTGCAAAACCGACTTTGAGGACGGTAAATTGTCCGGTAAAATCGATACGGTTTTCGATGCGGTGGCGATTAACAAAAGTTGCACGTTTGCAAAGCCCTCGTATGACGGCAGATACATAATGTTCACGCTCTCTGACTACGGCTGTTTCCCGATTTGGCACCACGAGGCTGATTTGTGGCTTTTGGATTTGCAGACCGGCACGGCGCGGCCGATTGACGAAATCAACAGCCCCGACACCGAATCCACGCACAATTGGAGCAGCGGTTCGCATTGGTTTGTGTTTGTTTCGCGGCGTGAAAACGGGCTGTATTCCCAACTGTTTTTCTCGTGCCTTGACGACAACGGAAAAGCCACAAAACCCTTCCTCCTGCCGCAAGAAAACCCGTCGGAATACTATTCAAGCACCACTTATTCTTTCAATGTCCCCGACTTCACGGTGAAAAAGGTAGATATTGATTATCACGGAGTTGCGGGACGGTTGATGAAAGAGGAGCGGAGCGAACCCCGTTGCTCGCCATAAAGCCTTTGACCGGCAAGACTTAAGTAAAATATGCAGAATTTTGCACAGAAAACAAAGTTTTTCTTGGTTTTGTGTGCGGATTTTCGTAACTTTGCGTCAAATATTGGCAATATGAAGACTAATCCGTTGATAAAGATGCGCAACGTGCCTGTTTCGTCGGGGACGCTGCAAAACTTGTTCAGAGAGTTGAAGTCGCCGGAAGAAAAAATCAGGGCGTTGGAAAAGGACGGTCAGTTGATACGTCTCAAACGCGGATTGTATGTTGTCAACACCATTCTAAGCGGCATCGAGACGAGTGTTGCATTGTGCGCCAACCATATCTACGGGCCGTCGTATGTCTCGCTGCGCTGGGCGTTGCGCCATTACGGGCTGATTCCCGAAAGGGTTTTTACCACGACGAGCGTAACCACCAAGCGTTCAAGGACTTTTGAAAACCAGTTGGGACGTTTCACGTATTATCAGACTGCGCCGGAATATTTTGCCGTCGGCGTTACAAGCAACGAGGAACACGGTGTCTGTTACCTCGTCGCAACGCCCGAAAAGGCATTGTGCGACATGATTGTTTACGATAGTTACGTCCCCGACCGCTCAATTATTGCGCTCGAAAGATATTTAGATGAAGATTTGCGCTTCGACACCGACGCATTGCGTGATTTCGACCCAAAAATCATCGCGGAATGTGCCGCCAAGGGGCGTAAAAAAGGCGTATTGGAAAATTTGATAAAAATGATTGGAAAATGACGGTATATGATGAAATGACGGCGGAACTTTCAGGGAATCAACATATTCCCGGCATCAACGCCGTGAAAAAGGACGTCGCCGATTTTGTCTTCAATCCGAAAGAGTTGGACATTTGGTCAAACGAGTATTTTGTGATGCTGGCGGAAAGGATTGTATTCAAATAATATTGGTAAAAAAATGTGTCCACACTAACTTTTTTTCTAACTTGAAACTTATACAAAATATCATGCTCACCATCACCAAAATATGGCTCACGCCAACTGAGATTTTGGTTCTGGATGCCGACGGGCGGAAGGCTTTTTGAGCGCGACTTCGACATCGCCCACATCAGTGGAGTTTGAACACAATTATGGAAAATGATTTAACGAGCAAAACAAGCGCGGGTGTATCTCACGACACCCGCGCTTATATCAATAAAATACGTATTTGACTTCTACAAGTCACGAACAAGTCGGACAGAACTACGGCGTAAAGTTTGATAATCATCGAACCACCAAAAATCTTTGCGAATTTCTGATATAATTGTTTTTTGGGACAAGAAATTATGGTCTTTTAAAAAGTCGCATAAATAGACAACTTTATGCGAAATTTAAGAGAAATTTAAGAGAACTTATTGTGCAAAGTATTTATTATCAATATATTACATATATATTCAGTTGTGTAACGCAAATGAAATATTTAAGAGAACATTATGAGAACTTCCCTCTCTGCACAAACCGTTCTACCGCGTACAGCGGCACATTCTCCATCCACTCCTGGTCTATATATGGACGCATCGAAAACCTTGCTGCCTTGAAATGTCGGTCTTTAAATTCGTAGTTGACGAAGGTGGAGAGCGATTTGCTTTTGACGTTTTCCTCGGCTTTCACCTCGACGGGGACGATGCGGTCGGAGGTTTGATAAAGGAAGTCGATTTCCATCGTTGATTTTTCTTTGGAATAATAATAAACGGAATTGTAACCCGCCGCCTTCAATTGTTGTAGCACATAATTTTCTGTAAATGAGCCTTTGAACTCTATGAATGCATTGGTTCCCAGCAACATTGCATTTGGATTTGCCTCCGACATACACGCCAAAAGACCGCAGTCAAGCAAAAAAAGTTTGAATGCGGACGAATCGGCATAAAATTTCAATGGCATAGAGGGGTCGCTTACTCGTTCCACCTTATACACCAAACCTGCATCAACAAGCCACTGAATCGACTCTTCATACGTAGATGCCCTTGCGCCCTTCGACACTGCGCCAAAGATGAACTTCTTGTTTTCACGTGCCAATTGAGCGGGGATGTTGTTCCAAACACGGCGTATATTCTCGGCTTGCGTCTTGGTGTGCTTGGCAAAATCGCGCTCGTAAGCGTCAAGAATTTCTTGCTGAACATTCCGCACCAATGCAGTGTCGCTGGTTTCGATGTAAGTCTTTACCGCTTCGGGCATTCCGCCGGTGAAATAATACTGGCGCAGAAGTTCGGTAAAAGGTTCATTCATCGCCTTCATCGAGTCCCATTCCAACCTCTCGATAATTTCCACAAATCCATTTTTGCCTTTCGCGGCGAGAAATTCAATAAAACTCATTGGATACATCCTCAGCGTTTCCACTTTGCCCACTGGATACGATTCGTCGCTGCGGAGCGAAATGCCCAACAACGAACCCGCCGCAACAACGTGAAGTTTAGGCTGATCCTCACAAAAATATTTCAACGATGCGATGCCGTTGTGAGCCTCCTGAATTTCGTCGAACACCAACAATGTTTCGCCGCTGCCAATCTTAGTATCGTAAAACCTTTCGATTTCGGTAACAATCCTGTCCGTCATCAGGTCGCGAAACAAGTTGTTAGTGAACTCGTTTTGATGGCAGTTGACATACACCATATTTTTGAACTCATTTTGCCCAAATTCTTTCAAGATATATGTCTTGCCAACCTGTCTTGCTCCTAACAAAATCAGAGGTTTTCGATTAGATTTTGTTTTCCAAGTCTTCAAGTCGTTATAAATCAGCCTTTTCATATCTTTTATCAATTAAATTATACTGCAAATTTACACTTTT
>CAJOJG010000035.1 GCA_905234655.1 uncultured Bacteroidales bacterium | reverse complement strand
AAAAAAATATATTACCTTTGCAAAGCGTTATGCAACAATACAAACGACTGCAAAAATGAGAAAAACATTATTGATAATCGCCGCGCTGATGATGATGCCGATATTGTTGTCGGCGCAAAAAAAAGACAAAAACAAAAACGCTCAGCCACAGCAAGTTGCCGAGCAACAGGTAAAGCAAAACAATAATATCATGATACTATTAGAAACCACTTTGGGCAACATCAAGATCCAACTCTATGATGACACCCCCGTACACACCAACAATTTCGTAAAACTCGTCAAGGACGGCTTTTACGACGGAATCCTGTTCCACAGGGTAATCGAAGGCTTCATGGTCCAGACCGGCGACCCCGAATCCAAGACCGCCGCGCCCGGACAGCAACTCGGCTCCAGCGGCCCGGGATACACGCTCCCCGCCGAGATTGTACCCGCACACTTCCACAAGCGCGGCGCGATAGCCGCAGCCCGCACTGGCGACCAAGGAAACCCGATGCGCCGCAGCTCCGGCTCGCAGTTCTACATCGTGCACGGCACGGTAACGCCCGCCGAAAAGCTCAAGGCATACTCGCGCTACGGATTTGAGTTCTCCGACGAGCAACTCGAAGCATACGCCACGGTAGGCGGCGCGCCAACGCTCGACGCACAGTACACCGTCTTTGGCGAAGTCGTTGAAGGCATGGACGTCGTTGACAAAATCGCAACCGCCGACAAGGACCGCGCCGACCGCCCCACATCAGACATCAAGATTATTAAAGCAAGCGTAATCAATTGACAATGAACAATTGACAATTGACAATGCCTTCACGCGGAAGTCCAATTGTCAACTGTCAATTGTCAATTATCCATTATTGAAAATGATTGAAAACCTTAAAGACTTCATCGACGAAGTAGAGAAATTCAA
Organism: uncultured Bacteroidales bacterium; assembly: GCA_905234655.1. Taxonomy (GTDB): domain Bacteria; phylum Bacteroidota; class Bacteroidia; order Bacteroidales; family UBA3824; genus UBA3824. Next base: position 33,545 of record CAJOJG010000035.1, on the reverse strand, counting down.
GGCCGACAGCAAGGAAAAGGTAGAGGAACTGCGCCTCAAATTCCTGTCGAGGAAAGGAATTTTGACCGAGATATTCAACGAGTTCAAAAGCGTGGCACCCGCCGAAAAACGCGAGTACGGACAGCGCATCAACGCCCTCAAACAACTCGTAGAGAAGAAGATAAGCGAGGCGCAGGCGGGATTCGAGGAAAAGGCGTCGAAGCCAAACGACCTCGACATCACCCTCCCCGGCCCCAACTACACCATCGGCTCACACCACCCCATCACCAACGTCCTCAACGAAATCATCGAGATATTCTCGAGGCTCGGGTTCACGGTGGCGGAAGGCCAGGAAATCGAGGACGACTACCACAATTTCACCGCGCTCAACTTTGCGCCCGAACATCCCGCACGCGACATGCAGGACACCTTCTTCATAGAGACCGACCCCGACATCCTCCTCCGCACCCACACTTCGGGCGGTCAGGTGCGCGTCATGGAAAAACAACAGCCGCCAATCCGCGTCCTCGTACCCGGCCGCGTGTTCAGGAACGAGGCAGTCTCGGCGCGTTCGCACTGCATTTTCCATCAGGTAGAGGGACTCTATGTGGATAAGAACGTTTCGTTTGCCGACTTGAAGCAAACCTTGATGTACTTCGCCAAGGAATTTTACGGCGAAAAGACCGAGATACGCCTCCGCCCGTCGTACTTCCCGTTCACCGAGCCGAGCGCAGAGATGGACGTAAGTTGCTCGATATGCGGCGGCAAGGGCTGCGGCATCTGCAAAAACACCGGCTGGCTCGAAGTGCTCGGCTGCGGCATGGTGCACCCCAACGTCCTCCGCAACTGCGGCATCGACCCCGAAGTGTATTCGGGATTTGCATTCGGCATGGGCATCGAGCGCACCGCAATGCTCCGCTACGGCGTCACGGACATCCGCATGTTCTTCGAGAACGACATGAAGTTCCTGTCAAGGTTCAAGATATAATCAATTGACAATGGACAATTGACAATTGACAATGCTTTTCATTGCCAACTGTCAATTGCCAACTGTCAATTATCAACTGTCAATTGTCAACTGTCAATTGTCAACTGTCAATTATCAATTAAGAAAATGAGTTTTATAGACGACCTCAAATGGCGCGGGATGATTCACGACATCACCCCCGGCACAGAAGAGCAACTGGCGAAGGAGATGACATCGGCATACGTCGGCATCGACCCAACAGCCGATTCGCTCCACATAGGACACCTTGTAAGCATAATGATTCTCAAGCACTTCCAGATGGCGGGGCACAAGCCTTTCGCACTCGTTGGCGGCGCGACGGGAATGGTGGGCGACCCGTCGGGAAAGTCGCAGGAAAGGAACCTCCTCGACGTAGAGACCCTCAACCACAACAAGGAAGCAATCAAGAAACAACTCTCAATGTTCCTCGACTTCGACAGCGACGCGCCCAACCACGCCGAACTCGTTGACAACTACGACTGGATGAAAGACATCACCTTCATCGACTTCATCCGCACCATCGGCAAGCACATCACCGTCAACTACATGATGTCGAAAGATTCGGTGAAGAAACGCTTCGCCGACGACAGCCGCGAGGGAATGTCGTTCACCGAGTTTTCGTACCAACTGATGCAGGGCTACGACTTCTACTGGCTCCGCAAAAACCGCAACGTGAAGCTCCAGATGGGCGGCGCAGACCAGTGGGGCAACATCACCACCGGCACAGAACTCATCCGCCGCATCGACGGACAGGAAGCCGAGGCGTTTGGCCTGACCTGCCCGCTCATCAAGAAGGCCGACGGCACCAAATTCGGCAAGACCGAGAAGGGAAATGTCTGGCTCGACGCGCGTTACACCACGCCATACGAGTTTTACCAGTTTTGGATCAACACCTCCGACGAGGACGCCGAGCGTTACATCAAGATATACACGATGCTCACCCGCGACGAGATAGAAGACCTCATCGCCAAGCACCGCGAAGACCCGGGCCGCCGCCTCTTGCAGGGCGAACTCGCAAAGCGCATCACCATCATGGTGCACGGCGAACAGGCCTACGACACCGCCGTCGCCGCCTCCCAAATCCTCTTTGGCAAGGGCACAAAGGAACAACTTTTGAGTTTAGATGAACAGTCGTTTCTCGCTGTGTTTGCGGGCGTTCCGCAATTCGCGATTTCTGCCGCAGAACTCAGCAATGGCATCGGCGTCCTCGACCTTTTGGCAGAGAAATCCAAGTGTTTCCCCTCCAAGAGCGAGTGCCGCCGCTCAATCAAGGAAAACGCCGTCTCCATCAACCAAGAGAAAATCTCCTCCGACGCCTTGACCATCAATTCCTCCTCCCTCCTCGACAACAAGTACATCTTGGTCAAGAAGGGCAAGAAAAACTGGTTCATCTTGAAGGCGGAATAATCTGACTGTGAGGTCGTCCTGAATGTTTGGGGACGGCCTCAATTTTTATTTATATCGGCTTTACTATCTCAACCCTCATTCCCAATGCGGCTATGATGCGGTAAAACATTCCGACGGTGGGTGTTACGATGCCGTTCTCAATTTTTGAGATGTAAGATTTCGTTGTGTTGGCGCGATTGGCGAGTTCAAGTTGTGTGATTTTTGCCTCCTTGCGGGCATTTTGCAAAATTTGCCCCGAATAAAAATTGTACGCATCTTCCTCAGCCTTTGCGCGCTCAGGCGTTCCCTGTTTGCCGAATGTCTATTCCTTTTCCACCAATTTGCCCCAATATGCCGGACAATTCGCCGTTCCGCTTGTCTATCAACGCCCAATCATCCTTTTGCTCAATATTCTTATGACCAATGTAGGAATACGAATTGCCATCTTTAAAGGCATTTTTTTCGTGATAAATGTAGCCGTCTGTAAGTACAACGAGGATGTTCCTTGCATTGTTCTTAATGCACAAGTTGTCAACACGCTTGCTTTGGAAAAAGTCCCAAATGTCGCACCCTGGCCATTGTTGGGTTGCCAATGTCTTTGTGTAGATGCTGTCGAGCGTTGCGGGGAATGTTCCTCTAATGTTTTCAAGCGCGATGCGTTTTCCCACACCTTTCTTTTCCCCGACATCGACGCTCAATTTTTTTGATAGTTCGGATATTTGCTGGTCGGCAGGCGTCGGGTAAAAGAAGACTTTCATCTTGTTTTCACTTTTGAGGATATTGATTCCCATCGTGTTAGCCACAAAATAATCAACAATATAATTGATTATCGCTGTATCCCTGTAAAACTGGTTGGGGACAAGTTTCTTGTCTGCAATCCTGTCTTACAAGTCTATGAACACCGAGATGTTCAAAGTTTGCACTTGATTGTCCGTCTTGTTGCCGCCTTCCCCCGAGGAAGAACACGATGCCAATGCTGCAAGCGCAATGCAGAGCATTGTGATTGCTAGAATCTTGATTTTCATTTTGATATTATTGATTCGTTGTCGTCCTTTGTTAAGTTTGCCAATTCGTTGTCGAAAACTCGCTTGGCCTCGTTGTGAGTTTCGACACTGATAGAAAGCACAGTCATCTCGCCTTTCTCATATCCATTTTATTATAAGCCTCCATTATCATGTCGAACACAAAGCCCCATATCACGTACACGATAAACCCGCAGAAAATCACAGCCCAAGTGTTGATGTCGTGGATTGCCATACTTACCGTGTATTCTTGCCCTACCGGGTAAGTGCCTATTATGACACCGAGGCTGTGCATCTGTTCACCGATTTTATAGGCCAGTATGCAGTCAAACATCAACGTCACCAACAGAATAGCCGCCATTTTGAAGTATTTCGTTTTTTCTGTTTCCATCGAAAAAATGTGCAATACATATCCCAGTCCGAGAAAAATGATTGGCGCACTGAGTACGAACATCAGCTCAAATAGGCCTTCGTCGTATGCGTGGTTCAACGCCTTGGCATCAAACATCGTGTTCATAACGCTTGTGAGCGTCGCAGGGTCGCGGAAAAACGCGGAATAGAATGTTGAACTATAGAACATAAACAAGTAGATTGTCAACGGCACGATGATTACCAATCCGATAATCAGCCTAAGACGTTGTTCCTTGTTTACTTCTTCCTTGCCGGATTCGATTTGACGGCGTTCTTGTTTGAGGTCGTCAATTTTCTTTACAGTTTCCTCTTGCTTGTGCTCATTTTCGAGAATCTTTTGGTTTACAGCGTCGATTTCGCCCCTGCACCTTTCGATGGATGATTTAATGGTTTCCTTCGCCTGCGCTATGCGTTCAATGTCGTGCGCTTGCTCGTTGTAGATTGCGTTCCGCACTTTTTGAAGGCAAGGCGGAAGTGCTGTGAGGCTGCCTGTTACGACACCACAGATACGAGTGCCCCATTGCTCGTATGTCTCGCCTTGACGACGGTTGTCAGGGTTGAGTTCCAAAGTTTTATTCTCAAAGCGCAAAAAGAGATTGTCCTTATTGACAACTATGTCGATGTAACGGTGCTTGAGCGTCTTTCGGCAAGGAACAATGGCGTTTCAATAACGGTTTATTCTTCCAAAAAAGCGAGACTCACTTCGCAGGACATTCAGAATTTCAATGCGCAATATCCGCCAATCGCAGTCGTTTATACAGAAAAAATGCACGACAGTTTTTTGATTATCGACAACCAGACGCTCTACCACATCGGCGCGTCGCTAAAAGATTTGGGGCGCAAATGCTTTGAGTTCAATCACATAGTTTTCCCCATTTATTATATCGCTAAACAACTGTTTGTCAACGGGATACTTGCGTGGTGCCATAGTGCGGTAAAATTTTGATTGTCCATTTGACTTCCTCCGACGACTTTATCTCTAATTTCCGATGGCAAAGATAAAGATTTTTGTTGAAATTAAAAATAATTGTTTGCAATTCCAATCCCATTCATTATCTTTGCCCCGAAAACCAAACAAAACACCACCCATTCACCATGGAACTCAAAGACCCAATCGCGGAAGCCATCCGCTACCAGGAAAACGCCAAGAAAATCATCCTCGAAAACGAAACCATCGAGGACGGATATTATGACGACGGCAAATACGTTAAAATGGCTGGACTTACGATGTGGACTGGCTGCCTCATCGCACTCGACTTCGCGCTGCAAATCAAAACCAAAGGCCGCAAAGACATCAAGGACTACAAAACGGCGGCATCGAAACGAAGCAAAAAACTTGTTGACGCGATAACATCAGGTTACATAACAATCCACTTGAACCTCAGTTACGACGGCGACAAGCGTGTCTCGACGATGAAAGAAGGCCGACGCCTCGCCGACGAAATCATCGAATGGTGCCGAGACAACGCCGCGACACCCACTGCGGCATAGTTGTTTATAATTGTAAAAATGGCGTTTACAACGTTACAAATGTAAGCTTTCATAGACTTAACCTCGGCTGGCAGGGCTCGTATGTGAGCCGGTGCAACGGGCAGACGCCGTGCTCGATAATTGCGAGGCGGTGGTCTTTTGTGGGATAGCCCTTGTTCTTTTCCCAATTATAAAGCGGGTAATCCGCCGCCGCCTTCACCATCCATTCGTCGCGGTAGGTCTTTGCCAAAATCGACGCCGCCGCTATCGAGAGATACTTTGAATCACCCTTCACAACTGTCTGAAACGGCGTATGATGATAATCCTTCCACTTGTTGCCGTCGATGATTATAAACTGCGGACGCACAGCGAGTTGGTCCAATGCGCGGTGCATCGCCAAGAGCGAAGCCTGCAATATATTTATTCGGTCAATCTCGTTATTGTCGCAAATCCCGATGCCATACGCCACAGCGTCGCGCAAAATTTCTTCACGCAGTATTAGCCGTTGTTTCTCAGAAAGTTGCTTGGAATCATTAATGCTTTGGTTGAAGTAATTTTTAGGGAAAATCACCGCCGCAGCCACCACCGGACCCGCCAGACATCCGCGCCCCGCCTCGTCGCAACCCGCCTCTGGGTACAATTCCGTTTGATAAAATGCTTGCATAATTTACTAAATTTTAATCATTGATTACCATAAAAAATCAATACTTGATACAATTCAAATTTTGTTTACAAAAATCAATTAGTTTACAAAAATAGCAAAATTATCGGTAATTGACGAAAAATTCACGGTAATTATCGTTAAAAAGAAAAAAGGCACGAAGTGCCGTCTAAAAACCCTTCGTGCCCTTTATTAGAATTGATGTTTAAATCAGCGGTATATTGTTAGCGGCGCATATCTCGCGCATCTCGTCGGACCACAGCGACGACTGGATTTCGCCGATGTGGGCCTTGCGCAGGAAAAACATGCACAGCCGCGACTGCCCGATGCCGCCGCCAATCGATTCCGGCAACGTCCCGTCCAACAGCCGTTTGTGGAAATACAGCTGCATGCGATCTTCCTTGCCCTCGATTTTCAACTGACGCTCGAGCGCGGACTTGTCAACGCGGACACCCATCGACGATATCTCAAACGAGCGTCCCAAAACGCTGTTCCACAGGATGATGTCGCCATTGAGACCGTTGAAACCATCGGAATTGGGCGTTGACCAGTCGTCGTAGTCGGGGGCGCGGCCGTCGTGCTTCTTGCCGTCGCTGAGCGCGCCGCCGATGCCCATGATGAACACCGCGCCGTACTTCTTGGCGGCGGCGTCCTCGCGTTCCTTGCTCGTCAGATAGGGGAACTGCCTGCACAAATCTTCCGCCGAGACGAACGCAATCTCTGGCGGCAAAATCGGCGCGATCTGCGGATATGCCTCATACACAATGTATTCCGTCTTCAACATCACGGAATAGATGCGCCTGACGATGTCCTTCAAAAAATCGAGGTTGCGGTCCGTCATGGTGATGCTGCGTTCCCAGTCCCACTGGTCCACATACAGCGAATGAAGGTTGTCGAGTTCCTCGTCGGGCCTAATCGCATTCATGTCGGTGTAGATGCCATAGCCGGCGGGAATCTTGTAGTCGGCGAGCGTCAGCCGCTTCCACTTTGCGAGCGAATGTACCACCTCGGCCTGTTGGTCGCCAAAATCCTTGATAGGGAACGTTACGGGACGTTCCACGCCGTTGAGGTCGTCGTTGATGCCACGCCCCTTCAATACGAAAAGCGGGGCGGTAACGCGGCGAAGCTTCAGTTCCGCGCTCAGTGAGGACTCGAAAAAATCCTTCACCTTCTTGATAGCCAGCTCGGTCTGTTGAAGGTCGAGCAACGGACGGTAGCCGGCGGGGGTTATTAATTGAGCCATTTTAATGTGAGTTTTTCGTAATTTTCGGAAGTCAAAATTACCCAAAATCAGCATACCAACAAAAAAAAATTGCACTCAAAAAAAATTTTAGCAAAATACGTATCAATAATCCAAAAAAAATTTGCACCTTTGTAAAAGAAAAATTGTACGAAAATGAAGATAGCGGAAATACTCAAAAATACAGAAAAGACACTGTTCTCGTTTGAAATCGTGCCGCCCCTCAAAGGCCAGAGCATCGAAAAACTGTACGAGAAACTCGACCTGTTGGCGGAATTCAAGCCCGTCAACATCAACATCACGTACCATCAGGACGAGACCGTATATACACCCACCGACGGCGGCAAATTCGACAAAAAGATAGTCCGCAAGCGTCCCGGCACAGTCGCGCTCGCCGCCGCAATCCACAGCCGCTACCCCGACATACTCACCGTGCCGCACATCATCTGCGGCGGAATGTCCAAACAGGACATCGAAAACATCCTCATCGACCTCAACTTCCTCGGCATCAACAACTTGCTCGCACTACGCGGCGACGCGGCCGCAGGGCAAAAATACTTCGTCCCCGAGCCCGACGGCCACGCGCACACCGACGGACTTGTAAGGCAGGTAATGGACTTGAACAAAGGCATTTACCTCGACAAAAACCTCAAAAACACCGACCACACGGACTTCTCTGTCGGCGCGGCGGGCTACCCCGAAAAACACGCCGAAGCCCCCAACGCCGAGATTGACATGGACAACTTAAAGCGAAAAATAGATGCCGGTGCCGAATACATTGTAACACAGATGTTTTTCGACAACCAAAAATTTTTCGCATGGGAACAGAAATGCCGCGAGGCGGGCATCAATGTTCCAATCGTGCCCGCCATCAAGCCCATCGGCAAGATGCGCGACATCCTGACGATACCGCAAGTATTCAGCATCGACCTGCCGACGGAACTCGTCAACGAATGTTACAAAGCCAAAAACGACGACGAAATCTACCAAATCGGAATCGAATGGACCATCCGCCAAGCCCGCGAACTAATGGCCCACAAAGTCCCGGTGGTCCACTTTTTCTCAGTCGGCAAGACCGACAACATAAGAGAAATCGCAAAAGCAATCTACTGATTGAAAAAACGGTACATTGTTTGATTGTAAAAAAATATTACAAAACTACAAGCGAAAAAACAAGCGAAAATGAGACAACTTATATACAACTTGAGCATCAGGGGCAAAATCCTCCTCGGTTTCTTCTTAGTAACCGCCATATTCTTCGTGCTCGGAATCTTCCAGTACAACTCGCTCGAAAAAGTAAACCAGACCAACGAGCTCATAACATTCGCGAAGGACATGAACTCGACCGCCGCACAAATCAAGTACCTCATAGCCAAGGACATGAACGTGCTGCGCAACTTCTCTTTCGCCAAAAACGAAAAGGAATTGAAGGTACTGCACAAGGAGCACACGGAGTTCGTGGAAAAACTTAACTCGCTGTTTTCTAACACGACAAACATCACCTCCAACAAAAAGGTCGATGCGATGTTGCGTCATAACTTCAGGGACACTATACAATCAATCAACCGGCTCTACACAAACGAATATTGCGTGTCATACAACGAAATTTACCTCGGGCAACTTATGATTATAAACCCCGCCGAAGTAAAGAACGTCATACGCCAAAAAGAAATCGAATCCAGCAATGCTGAGACCCAAAGCACCGACTCCCTCGGACATCTTGTAATAAAAGGCGGAGACGACAATACGGACATCGAAGAAAAATCAAAAGACTACATTAACGACCTCAAACACGAACAGAGCAAACACTACCAGACCATAACAAGAATTAATGGTGAGATAGATAAAATATTGACAATCATCGAGTTAAAATCCACTGGCATAATCAATAAATCAATGGCGCAATCCAGCACGATAGGCAGTGCGAACATACACACATTGATTATCTTCATGCTCATCGGCATCGTAGCGTCCATCGCCCTTGCCATGTACATTTCGAGCCTGATCGTCAAGCCATTGGAAAAACTAATGAAATACGCCAAACGGCTTTCCGAAGGCGAACTTCCTGAGTTCCAGGACGAAGTATATAACGATGAAGTTGGACAGACCGCGACATCCATCGAGCAGCTGACTACCGGTCTCCAAAAGACCTCCGACTTCGCACATGCCATCGGTCAAGGCGACTTCTCCAGCAACTACCAGCCACTTTCCGACAAGGACGTGCTCGGCAACTCGCTGTTGAACATGCGCAAATCTCTCCAAAACGCCAACCGCGAAGCCAAGAAACGCCAATCTGAAGACATCCAGCGCAACTGGACCACAGAAGGACAAGCGTTGTTTGCAGAAATCCTCCGCCACCATACGGAGAACATCACCGAACTCGCCGACGACATCATGGTCAACCTTGTAAAGTACATCAAGGCAAACCAGGGCGGCATATTCATCTACCAGGATCAGGATCCAAACGACGTATACCTTGAGCTGCTCTCCGCATACGCATACAACCGAAAGAAATTCATCAAGAAAAAAATCCACCTCGGCGAAGGCCTTGTAGGCTCATGCGCCCAGGAAAAATACACAATATACCTCACAGACATACCTGACGACTACATCGAAATCGAATCAGGCATCGGCTCGGCGAACCCGAAGTCGCTGCTCATCGTGCCGCTCAAAATAGAGAACGACATCCTCGGCGTCATCGAACTCGCATCATTCAACGAAATAAAATCTTTCGAAATCGAACTCGTAGAGAAAATCGCCGAATCCATCGCCGCCACGCTCCAGACCGCACGTATCAACACACGTACCGCCGAACTCCTCGAACAGTCTAAGAACCAGACACAAGCCATGAAAGACCAGGAAGAGGAAATGCGCCAGACAATCGAAGAAATGCAGGCGACTCAGGAAGACTCCATGAAACGCGAGGACGAGTTTGTCCGCGAACTAAAGGAAATGGAGGCCATCAACCGCACCCTCGAGCAGCAAGCATCGCTCCAAGACAACGAAATCGACAACCTCAAGAACAAGTTCAATATTTCTAACAAACTGGTTCACGAGCGCGAAAACTACGAACACAACCTCTACAACATCATCTCTGCCGCCATCATAACCACAAACGAAGAGGGCGTGATTATGTACGTCAACGAACTTTTCATCGACCTTTTGGGCTACAAGTCGGCAGAAGTCATCGGACGCAGCGTCTACACAATCCTTGGATTTGAGACTAAAGAGACCGAAATGGCCAAAGCCCTCCAAGCCGAATACGGTAATATCGTCAACACAAAGGGCAAAGAGATAAAAGTCAAGAACAAGAACGGAAACTCAATCCTGTTCTGGCTGACCGTGACCGCCAACATTTTCAACGAGAAAGTCATATACACAATCGTCCTCAACGACCAGACAAACCTCACGCTCGAACGCAACAAAGCCAAAGGATTCGAGGAAGAAATGCTCGTATCGCGCTTTGAACTCGAAAACAAGACAGAAATCCTCGAAGGCCTGCTCGTGAAGAACAAAATCGAACTGCCGGGACTCGACCAGGAATATTCAATCATCGACTACGCCCCAAACCGTATCGGTCTGAATATCATCGACTCACAGGCGAAGAAGTGGATAGAGCACATCAACAAGTTCTACGCCGACTTCAAGCGCAAAGCCGCGCCAAAAGTAATCCTTCAGTCATTTGACGAGCTCATCGACTACACCGGCTACCACTTTGGATTCGAAGACAAGTACCTGAAAGACTTCAACTACACGAAATACGACACATTCAAGCAGAACCACGACTTGTTCGTCACAACACTGCAAAACCACAGGGCAAACTACGCCGACGGCGAAAATATATCAATTATAAAGGCAATTGCCTTCATAAAATCGTGGATGGCCAACTATAAGAGTACCATAGACGAAGAATTCATCAGCCTCTTCAAGTCTCACGGTCTGTCATAAACACGATTCTAACAACGCTCAAAAACCAAAATGACAATGAAAAAAACACTAATACTGATTGTCATGGCTATATTGACAGCCATGACATGCCAAGCGCAAGACGATGATTTTGAAGTACTTGGATTCGGCGACAATCAAGAGGAAAAAGAAAAGATGAACGATTTCCTCGGCTTCATGCTCCTGCCGGGCAGCAGCAGCCTCGTGCGGTTTTACGAAATACACTTTAACTTCAACGGCTCGATAAAATACACCCAACTGACCATGGACGGCTTTATGAACCGTTGCGCAGGCAGGGAACGGAGCATGGCAAACCCGACAAAAACAAACTTTTTCGAGGCGTATGGCATTAAGGATCCAAACATCGTCAGCCAACTATGGAAACTCCGCTATGCAGAATACCCATACAAAAGGATGGACGGCGACACTTTGGGATGGTCAAACAACGCAGAATACCCCGAAATGCCAAGCCAAGAACAGTTCGCAATCCTAAAACAATACGGCATAACACGAGTCCAAGACCTTTGCTACGGCCATAACATGTTCATGCTGTTCAAAGACATGAGCAACTCAAAATGGATTGCAACGTACAAAGGCTCAGCGGTTTCGACCACCGTTCAGCCGGGCATTGTCAACCAAGACGGCGAATCGTTCATAGACGCCGAAGACTAAATAAAACGCAAGAGCATGATGAAGTCGCTGGAGCAAGCACTCAACAGCCTGCTGATGGTCAAGATTGTTATCGGAATGATTATCGGCATTTTCATAGAGAGAAACGCTCAATTCGGCATCATTTATTCATTAATCGGACTGTCATTGTCCACTGCATTGATTGTCCTGCTATACGTCAACAAAAAACTTAGGATAAAACGCAAATACAACTTCTTGAACGGACTTTCATTCATGTCGACATGGATATTCTACGGCATGATGATGACAGCGTATCACCATGTCGAAGTGCCTGATATTGAGCAATTTGGCGACGCGACAAAAATTGGCGTGGTCATAGAACCGACAGAAGAAAAAGCCAAGAGCCACAAGACACGAATAAGGATTGTCGACACAACTACTAACAAAACCACAGAAATCTTAGCGTATTTTGAAAAAGACAGCCTCAATCCGCCTCCACAATTCGGCGACTTGATTGGATTCATATCACCGGCAAGATACATCGAAAATGACGGTAATCCATTGGAGTTCAACTACAAAGAGTACATGGCACGGCAAGGCGTATATTGTCAGGCATACATCAAATCGTCAGAATACACAATCCTTGTCACGGCTTTCGAAAAAGGCATCAAATACTACGGCTCTAAGATAAGGAACTATCTTATAGACATCTATAAAAACACTGGAATCAGTGGTCAACACCTCGCTATCCTTCAAGCACTTACACTTGGCTATAAAGCCGACCTCGAACCTGAAACAATCACCGCATTCCAGACAAGCGGCGCAATGCACATCCTCGCCGTATCAGGTCTTCACACCGGCATTATAATGATGATTACCAACCTGTTACTATCACCATTAGGCAAAAAGAAAAAATCGCGAATGATTAAATGCGCAATCGTCATTATGATACTGTGGACATTTGCAGCGATAACAGGCTTTAGCCCAAGCGTGTGCAGGTCGGCATTGATGTTCAGCCTTTTGGCAGTCTCCCAAGTCCTTAACAGAAGAATATCGACATACAACCCATTGGCGACCTCCGCATTTATCTTACTGTCAATCAATCCATTACTCATATACAACGTTGGATTTGGACTGAGTTACCTCGCAGTCGTCGCCATAATCTCGTGCGAGCCACTTGTCCACTACCTACTGCCGAAATTCGACCCGGTGCACGACACAAAATGGATATGGATAAAGAAATGGCTTACACGCTACTTTCTCGGACTTATATTTGTCTCAATATCAGCGCAAATCGGCACAAGCATACTGAGCATCAGGACATTCAACTTGTTCCCGACATATTTTCTGCTGACAAACATAATAGTAATCCCCCTCTCCTACTTCATCATGGTATTGGCCATCGTGTTATTGGCGGTAAGTTGGGTCGGACCATTAGCATCGATTGTTACATATACACTAAAAATCTTCCTCGGCGCGCTGTCCGGCTCAGTGTCATGGATTGAAAGCCTGCCGATGTCGAGTATCGACGATATTTTCATCACAAACGTCTCGGCAATCCTTCTGTATGGATTTTTTGCGATGGCAGTCGTATTTTTCCACTGGCACAGGGCTGTGCATCTTAAAATTGCACTGTCACTTTTCTTAGCATTTGCTTTAAGCATCACTATATTTGGCACAGCCAAAAACATTAACGAACAAGTAATTATCTATAACAAAAATAAAACGTCACTCTACAGCATAACATCTAACAACAAGATGACAATATATGCCAAAAGCAATAAACTCGACGAGCGTTCAATATCCCCAGCCACCATAAACGCCGAACTCGCACAGCCAAACCTCGTCGAGATATGTTTGGTAGATACATTAAGCAAAATTGCAGATTTATTTTACGAAATCGAAGGAAAAAAGTTCTATGTTGTAAAGTCCAACAAACAAATAGAAATAATGCATGACCAATCACTAAAAACAGACTTCCTAATCGTCAGCGAAAACACTTTCATCAACGGAAACGACATCACGGAAAAATTTTCTTGCGCAAATGTCATCTTCGATTCCTCAAATTCAAAAAAGTTCATTGCAGCCCGCCAAGACGAATACACAAAACTCGGCATCAAGTGTCACGACGTAACCACCGACGGCGCATTCATATTTGGCGACGGGAAAAAAATCATCTGGTGGTTCTAATCAATGCATAATGCATAATTCAAAACAGAAATTCAAAAATCAACAAATCGAAAATCAACAAATCATCAAATCGAAAATCAACAAATAAAATCAATTCCCAAAAGTGTTATGTCATCGAACAAATTTGTGTTAGAACGCTGAATATCAAGAGATTTGATGACATTAGCAATCGTGTACTGAATATTGTCATCGGACTCGGCGCAGCGACAGACAACATTTTGCCCAAAATCAGGGTCATTGTCGTTCGCGAGTTCCACAACTCCATCTGTGAAACACAACAACTTATAATCATTCTCAAAATGAATGTAACCCTCCTCCAAATTGTCAATATCGTCAATCATGCCGATTCCCACGCAACCTGTGTTGAGATATGAAACTTGTTTAGTCTTTCGATTATAGAGCAACGGCGAATTATGACCGGCATTGACATATCGGAGCGTGTGTGTGACAAAATTATAACGACCGATGAACATCGTTATGAAACGCTCGCCGTTCGAGTTCTTCACAACAATGCTGTTCAACCTTTTAACCAAAGTCTTCAACTCCATCGCTGGAACAAACAATGCCTTCAAACTTGCCTGGAAGTTACTCATCAGGATTGCCGCAGACATTCCTTTTCCCGACACGTCAGCGATGCAGAAGAACATCTCGTCAGGACTGAGGTAATCAAAATCGTAATAATCGCCACCTACCTCATAATGAGGCATATAGAACGACTCAATGCTGATACGGTTGTCGTTTGCAAAAATATCGGAGCGCGGCACAAGCATTGTCTGCATCTGCGCAGCCATTTCCATCTCCTTCTTCAGCCGCGCCTGCTTCATGTTGTCCTCGACAAGGCGGTGGTTCTGAATGGAGACAATGATGAAGTTCGTAAGTGTCTGAAAAAACTGCAAGTTACGTATCGAAGGCGAAACTCCGCGATCCTCATCCTCACTGACAACCTCAAAATCGTCCATCAACATGTACGCTATCGGCCTGTCGTCATTAAACAACGGAATCACAAAATCGAATGCCTTGAACTTTGGCGCAGTCTCTGAATAAATGACTGTAATGTCCTTTATATCAGCGAAATCCCTCTCCGGTACGATGTGTATATAGTCCTCTGGCGTCACGCCGAACTTGAGGATAATCTTCCACTCGCCGTCCTGGATGATATAGATGAGGACTTTGTTAATCTTAAGGTCACGGGCAAGCATGTCCTGGAAACGCTCAATAAGTTGCTCTACGGGCATATTCGTTATAATGTTGTTGGTAACTTCCAACAGCATCTTCAACTTGAAGTTGAACGACCGTAACTTACTGAGTGCCTTGCCTCCTTTCATGCTACCGATGCCTTTGAATAGATTATGATTTACCCAAACATAAAATATATAATCAAGGTAAACCACTTGATACAAAGCAGTTTACCTTAATTCAATTGAACCAATTAGTTGGCACGCTCGACGTATGACCTGTCGCGGGTGTCAATCTTGATTTTGTCGCCCTGGTTGATGAACAGCGGCACACGGATTTCCGCGCCGGATTCCACTGTGGCGGGCTTGAGCGCGTTGGTGGCAGTGTTGCCTTTGAGACCCGGCTCGGTGTAGGTAACTTCCATGATTACAAACGGCGGAAGTTCCACAGTGAGGATGTTGTCGGTCTCCTCCTGAATCACAATCTCGACGTTCTGGCCGTCGAGGTAGAGGTCAGGATTCTCGATGTGCTCCTCGGGGACGGTGATTTGCTCGAAGGTCTCCTGCTGCATGAACACATAGGACGAACCGTCCTTGTAGAGGTACTGGTAGGGACGGCGGATGATTTTCGTGATGTCAATCTGATGACCCGCAGAGAACGTGTTTTCCAACACGCGGCCGTTTGTGAGGCTTTTGAGGCGGGTGCGCACGAATGCCGGACCTTTGCCGGGCTTTACGTGCTGAAAACTTACCACTGTATAAATGTCGTTGTTGAAATTGATACAGAGTCCGTTTTTCAAATCTGCTGTTGTTGCCATTAACTTTTCTGGTTTGTTTGTTTATATATTATTTCACGCAGCAAAGATAGATATTTTTTGTAAATTATTCACAAAGTTTTTATGTTTTTTTATAGGAATGATATTATTTTTTCGATGAGAAAAGCCTTTACATCCTGTATCCCCCCACAAGCACGTCGTCCATCTGTATGAACCCGGCGCGCCACTCGTCGAGATAGTCTCCGACAATTTTTTCCTGCTCCGAGGCGACGGATGTACGGTTATTGGCATCGACAAGCATATTCTTAAAACGACCATACGTGACTTTTTTCCCAGTATTGCCGCCAAACTGGTCGGCGTAACCGTCTGAAAACATGTAAACATAGTCGCCTGGCTGTGTCTGAATCTCCACAGTCTCAAAATTTTTCAACTTTGGGTACAAGCCGATGGGATTCTTGACTGCCTTGTACTCTTCCAAAACGCCATTGCGCACAAGATACATCGGATTATTTGCACCAGAAAACCGCAAAACCCTCGTCCTCAAATTCAACACGCAGAGCGCGATGTCCATTCCGTCCTTTGGCTCGAGCGGATTGGAGTTGTCCTGCTTTAAAGTCGTGATTACTAATGTCCTGAGCATTTCCAAAATATCCGACGGCATTATGGATTCGTCGATTTTTGCGCAGATTTCGTTCAAGAACGCCACACCCATCATGCTCATGAACGCGCCCGGAACGCCGTGACCCGTGCAGTCGGCAACTGTGAAAATAAGCACATCGCCTTCGCGCTTCATCCAATAAAAATCGCCGCTGACGGTCTCTTTCGGCCGCCAAAACAGAAAATAGTCGGACAATGAATCCTTCAAAATGTCCGTGCGGGGCAGGACGGCATCCTGTATGCGCTTTGCGTAGACAATGGAGTCGGTGATGCTCTTATGCTTCATCTCTATGTCGTTCTTAATCAGCTGGATATGCTGTTTCTCCTTCTGAATCATCAACGACATGTCCCACAGCTTGCGGTTACGGAGTTCGAGTTCTTCCTTTTCACCCTCAAGCTTTTTCTGAGCCATCACGATGCTGCCAGCGTCCACCGTGCCGGAAACATCCACAGTATCGGCACTTCTGATGGCTTTTGCAGCCTTGAGGTCGTCGTATAGGAACATAAGCCGGTGAAGCTCGGCATTGAGGTCGCGGACTTCACCAACATTACGCCTGCGCTCATTCTCGACGGCACGCTGAACACGCCTGCGGATTGTGAGCCGCTGGATTATGAACATCACTAACAGCACTATGACCGCAACCGCCAACAAGATGAAAAATATGTAAAACTTTTGGTCTGTCATTTTTGTCCAGCATGTTAAATTGTTGTTTTATAAGTTGTTAAGGAAGTCACGTCCAAGTATCAGTTCAAGTTCTTCCTGCTTGAGCGGATTGGGCGACTGCTTGGATATGACCGCCACATTGGCCTCTATGTCAAGGTTAAAGCACCTGATGGCATTGTCGGCGGTAAGCGCGTAAATAAGCCCACCGCTGTCAAGCCCGACACAAAGCACGTCCGAGCGGTTGAGCGAATGTTCCTCAATGACCACCGGCTTATCGGTGAGCGAGCGCGTCTTGATGACCGTGATGCGCTTGTCAAGGCTCGAAATCATCAAGTAGCCAGTCTCCGTGTCGTATACCGCGCCCTTAAAGCCCGAATGTCCACCGAGCATGGCGTCTGCCTGAGTGTCGGTGCGCATGTCAACGAACTCTATCGTGCCGTTAGAGAAGCACACGGCAAGTTGCCTCTTGTCGGGAATGGAGACAATGCAGGAGGCGTCCATCTCTTTCTGCTCAAAAATCAGCTTTTGGCGGTTCTCCTTTATGCTCCACTTGTACAACTCGCTGCGGGATGTGAGGATGTAGACGTCATTGTTATTCGGCGAACAACATATACCGCGCAACTTTGTCTTCAAGTTGACAGAAGCCACGACGCGGCCGTCCGGCTCTTTTGAATCGAGGAACATCACGCGCCCGCCCTCGTATGCCGTCACGATGTGCTTGCCGTCCAAGGTCGACGCTGCGTCCACAATGACATCGCCCTGCGAGCTGAGCTTTGCACGTTCCGCAGTCTTGACATTGAGGTGGAACGTGTTGCGGTCGGCCGTCGTGTATATGACATTGTCAGGATCCACGAACACAGCATTTTGTATCGGGAATTTTGTCTCGAACTGTGTGATTTTCTTGAGTTCCTTCGTCTTTCCGCCGTTTGGCTGAAGGACGTAAGCCTGGGCGTTTTGGGTTATGCAGGTCAGATTGTCGGAGTCGTCGATGGCAAACTTTATAATCTTGTTGCTCGACGTCTTCAACGGCTGCGCAAGCCCATTCTGCTCCATCGCAAAAAGCATAGCGTCGTACAGTTCGGCACTGTTGTCGACATTATTGTCCACAGACATCTTATATGCCGTCATCACAAGGCGAAGGTTCATCTTCTTGTCGTCGTAGACGTTCTTCGCTTTCATCGCCAGGAGGTTTGACATCGCCATCATGTTGAATTTCTCGGACTTGGCATTAGCCTCGTTTGTGAGGGCTATCTGGTGCTGGAGTTCGTTACGGTCTTGCTCGGCCTTCATGCGCTGCTCCTCGGCAAACTGGAAGTTAGAGTCGGCGCGCTCCCTCTGGCTGACGGCCTCGAGCCTCAGACGCTCGGCAAGGCGGCGCGCGCGGTCACTCTCGTTCTTTGCGTCTATGGCCCTCTGCGCCAACATCTGTGCGGTGTCGCGCTGCTGGTTTGCAATTTCGTTGGCGGCCTCGGCGTTTCGGCGTGCTTCCTCGGCGATAAGTTGTTGTTTTTCTGCGTATTCGCTGCGGTTTTGAGCGATTAAGCCCTGTTCCTCGGCGAACTTCTTTTCAAGCAACGCCCAGTACACAAGCCCGGTCAGTGACAGTATGAACGCCAACAATCCATATATCACAAGCCTTGTGCGCTTCCTGACCGCCTGCTCCTTGGCAATAATAGCAGCATTGGAGGCTTCGAGGAAATCGACATAGTTTTCGTACTTGCTTTGGGCGTTCTTAATCTTCTGTCGCTGCGGCAAAGTCGAACTGTCGTATTTCACAAAAAGATAAGGATTTGGATTGCTCCTTATGAACCACTGGTTGAAGTACATGTAGCTGCCGGAATTAAGCAGGTATTCCGACTGCTTGTCGCTCTTGACCCATAACTGCATCTGCGTATTGAGGTCATGGAAATCCTTCATGTCGGTAGCCTCCTCGATGTCCCACTCGGAAAGC
Organism: uncultured Bacteroidales bacterium; assembly: GCA_905234655.1. Classification (GTDB taxonomy): domain Bacteria; phylum Bacteroidota; class Bacteroidia; order Bacteroidales; family UBA3824; genus UBA3824. Next base: position 14,382 of record CAJOJG010000035.1, on the reverse strand, counting down.
AACTTCCAGTTACGGATTAGAGCCTCATGCGTCACGTCCAAAACCGTGTCGCCCGAAAGATATTCGGTCTCACGGTCGCCGTCCACAGAAAACGGCCTGACGAGGGCATTGTCCTGCGTCCTGAAGATGTTAATGACCGCGCAGACAGTGGCGTTAGTGATGTTCTCCTTGTTTATGATGCCAGTCACCTCGCTCAGGGTACAACGGTTGCGCACAGGGCGGTTGTTGTCGATCTTTGTGAGGCACTTGAACACAGTCTCGATAATCTCCTTGCTCTCCTCGGGCGTGATTGACTTTTCAGCCCAATCGGCATTCTGCATGAAATAGTCGTATGCCGACTCGTACAAAATCCCCGCGTGGGCGTTGAGTACATTGTTGAGGTCGGGCTTTTCATAGTATTTTTTCTGGTAGTCGGGGAGATTGTTGAACCAGCGGTCAAACTCGCCGCGCTCCTCAGCACCTAAAGAATCACTTGCAATACCGGCTATCTTCGCCAAGTGTATCAGGTCAATCTCGTCCTCGCCATTATCCGCCATGCGCCACAGAAGATTAAGCGCGTGCTGCAAAACCGGCAACTGGTCAAAACCCGAGTTGAGGTTGTTGATAATCACATCCGTCAGCCTCGGCGCAATCTTTCCACCTGCCATGAGTGCCGGTTCCTCAATGACTTGACGGATTTCGGTGCGCTTAAGCTGCGGAACGAAAAACTGTGAATATGCAATATATTCCGGAAGGTTCTTGAAGAAAGTGCACTGCGAGATGAAGTCGCTCCTCATCGTGAATATCACAAACACCGGCAGGTTCTCGTTTATGGAAATCCTGATGGTCTCCAAGAGCAGATTCACTGCCGTATACGTCTCGTCGGACGGCCGCCCCTGCTCAAAATTCTCAAAATTTGTGAACACCTCCTCGAACTGGTCGGCGATGATAAGAAGGCTCTTGCCACGGTTAGATATGTCGTCGCCGTCCGTGACGCAGTATTCGGACTCCTTGTAGAGGTCCACAAGCGACGAAAATCCATTATAAAGCTCGGACTCGCACTTTGACTCGTCGATGCCAAGCTCCTTAGAAAACGCATCCGACAAGGATTTCAAGGGGTTTTTCTGCGGCTTGAAGTCCACGATGAGCCAGCCGTTGTATTTAGCCTTGAAAAAGCCCGCCCTGATATATGGAATGACACCGGCATAGACCATGGACGACTTGCCGTCGCCGGACGCGCCGGTTATGAAGGCCATCTTATTCTTCTCCAAGAGCCTGACAATCTGCCGGATATGCTGATCGCGTCCTTTGAAGAATATAGATTCCTCCTCAGTAAATGGCCTAAGGCCCGGATATGGGCAAATGCGTTTCATTTTTACTTAACTTTTACTTTTTTTGTTTTTCCATCTGCTTGTCGAAATATACCTTTATGTCGAGCGGCATGAGCGTCTTCTCGCTTATTGTATGCTCCATGAAGCCCTTAAGCGGCGCGAGGTCTTTTTCAGTGACATGAGCCTCGTTACCGACTACATACAACGGCACTTTGCTCGAATTGCCGCCGCTGTCCTTCCACAACTGGCGCGCGAAGGACACCGCCCAGTCGAGCGAGTAGTCAAAATAGATGACTCCCATCTTGCTCGCCTGGAGCTGTGAATTGATATAGTCGGTGTAGCTCGTCGTCGAACTCATGTTAATACCAAGCGAGGTGACTTTCTGAATATCCTGCAACATGGACAGAACCTCCCCAGCCGTATCGCGGTCTGCATCGTTGTAGATAAAGAAAATGTCAGCCTCGCCGATATTGGACTTCATCTTCGGACTTATCGACATTATCGTCCTCAAATCTTCTACAAAAACGATCGGCGATGTCGCCTGGGAGTAAATCGTGTTCTCCACGATGTCACGCCTGATGGCCGTGATGTAGGTATTGCGAGTATTGATAAGCCCGGTGGGATTCCATAGGAACATCTTGAACTTGTCATCACGGAACTCGCGCGCCACGCGGTACTGCATTCCCGCCTGCGAGCCGTAGCCAGAGCCTTCGGCGTTGTAGATGTCGACACTGCCAAGTATATGAACCGAACAGTCACAGCCGGACATGAGTTGCTTAGTCTCGTCCTCCGTCGCTCTCTCGGAGGCCGACACGACGCCCACACACGCCTTGCGGAGCACCCTCTCAAGGCGGAACCGAACTCCGGCCATGTCGCCGGTAGCATCGGCAAGGAATACTTTTACCTGCTGATTATTAAGGTTCAAAAACATTTTGTTTGATTTTTTGTAGTTTTAATTTTACATATCAAACAAAATGCCAACACTACTACAAATTTACTTTTTGGCTGATTTCTTTGATTTTTTGTAATGCAAGCGCATCTTCATACCGGCGTTGAAGCTGTCCGGACTGCCGGGTCAGGTCGTCGATGGCCTTCTTGTTCTTGTCAATAAGTTCCTGCTTGCGACTGATGGTGTCTTTCAACTTTCGCACCGACTCGGCACATGCCTCAGCAAGCATTGGCGTTAACACTGACGAATAAACCTGTTGGATTTTGTCAAAATCCCTATAATAGGCGCCTTTGGAGTCAAAAACATAGCGTGAATAAACGCCTATATAGTCAATAATCCCCATCCTCCCACAGTGGGGTTCAAGAGATTTGCACTGCAAAATTAGAAAACAAATGCGAATAAATCAAATATTTTAAAGCATTTCTGCTATTCGCGATAAAAAAAATACTAAATTTGCAAAAAGTAATCTAACACTAAATTATATGAGAAACAGACCTTTTTTACTTGCAATCAGTGGACTGTCACTGCTCGCGGCATGTTCCCAACCCGCACAGCAGACACCGCCACAGACAACACTCACAACCATCGGCAACCCGTACATGCCACTTTGGGAACACATTCCCGACGGCGAGCCATACGTGTTCGACGACCCAGACAACCCCGGCAAAAAGCGAGTCTATGTCTATGGCTCCCACGACATCGAAGTCACAAACTACTGCGGCCGCGACCAGGTTGTATGGTCGGCTGACGTCGACGACCTCACGAAATGGAGGTACGACGGCGTAATCTTCAAGGTCGACAAGAACGGCAAAGGCGAACCTCAGAAGGAAGCCGACATCCTCTTCGCGCCAGACGTGACAATGGTTGAAAAAGACGGCAAGAAGACCTACTACCTCTACCCCAACAACCAAGTTGGCGGCAGGAACGGCATGGTTGCCAAGAGCGACCGCCCCGACGGCCCATTCGAGGTCATTAACTGGGACAAGGCCAACCCCGACACGACCGACGGCGTGTTGAAATTTGACCCGGCGGTGTTCGTCGACGACGACGGAAAAGTGTACGGCTACTGGGGATTCGGCACATCGCACGGCGCAGAGCTCGACCCCAACACGATGGCGACCGTAAAGCCCGGCACAAAAATCGTCAAGCCGATGATTGGCGGCTTCCAAGACGAGGACGGCAACGAGTTCAGGTTCTTCGAAGCGTCGTCAATCCGCAAAATCAAGGACAAATACGTGTTCATCTACAGCCGTTTCACAGCCGACGGCGAGTTTGGACTGCCAACCACGAACTACACACTCGCATACGCATACGGCGACAATCCGCTCGGCCCTTGGACATACGGCGGAACGATAATCGACGGACGCGCCCGCGACAAAGACACCGACGGCAACATTTTCGCCTCTGGAAACGTCAGCGGCAACACTCACGGCTCAATCTGCGAAATCAACGGCAAATGGTGGGTATTCTACCACCGTCAGAACGGCCTCAACGAATTTTCACGCCAGGCGATGGTCGCTCCCATAACAGTCGAAGTCGAAGAAGGCAAGGGTGGCAAGGTCAAAATCTCCGAAGGCGAAGTGACATCCGAAGGATTCAGCGTCAACGGCCTCAATCCCACAGACATACACCCCGCCGGAATCTGCTGCTGGTACACCGGACCGAAGACAGCGATCCACGAATGGCCTAACAATACTTTCTTTGGCTCATACGTCGCAGCCGCATACGGAACGGAATCCAACATAAAAGAGCCATACGCCGTCAAGAACAACATCAACCCCGTCGTCAACAACACCGACGGTTCAATCGTGGGCTACAAGTATTTCAATTTTGACGGTCTCAAGGGCAAAAACAACATCTCGCTGCTCCTCAGAATGATTCCGCAAGGCATTGATGGTCAAATAGATGTCTATATCGACCGTCCGTGGACTCAGCAAGGCGGCAAAAAAGTCGGCACACTCGACCTCACCGCCCAAATGCCACAGACATCCGCCGAAATTCCTGTGAAACTCGACGGCATCGACGCCCTCAGCGGCAAACATGCAGTATTCTTGGTGTTCTCGTCGACAACAAAAGAAAAATCAATCTGCACACTGGAAACCATAAGATTCACAGCCGAATAACTGACGTGAATTAAAGAAATAATTAAAGGGACTGTCCAAAAAGGAATCGCGGCAATGCCGCACCATAACATATATGCCTTTTTGGACAATCCCGTCCAATTCTACAATCCAATCGTTACTCCCGCAAACGCCCAGACGTCGTTGGCTTGGGGGTTGTAGCCGAAAGAAACGTAGAGCGGAAGTGAGAAACGGTCGGTGATTTTGATGTCGCGGGAACCCTTGACGGCGATGTTGACGACGTTGAACCCCTTGTGAGAGCCGGACTCGTCGCCGTACCAGGTGGACTGGTTGAAGACCGCGCCGACGCACGGACGGAACGCAACACCCTTGACATCAGCGGTATAGCCGAGTTCAAAATATGTGCCGTAGGCGTTCTTGTTCATCTTGTCCTCGTCGTCGGTGCCTTCGAGCCACCACTTCTTGTCCGCGCCGTAGAATAACAGGTTCATCGACGCGTCAAGTCCAAAATTGGACTCCCAGTCCATCGAAAATTCAAAGGTGTGGCCGGTCTCGTGGGCGTAATAATTGCCATACGGCGCGACGGGGTCGGTGGAATTTTCGTCCTTGCTGTAATAGTCGGTGAGCGTGAAGGTCAACTGGTCGGCGACGGTGTATGAGGCGTAGATGTCCAGTTCCTTGAGGTTTCCGGCAAAATCGTTGCAGTTCCAGAGTCCGAGCGCAAAATTGCCCGCGTCAAATTCGAGGCAGGGCTGGAAATTCGCCCCCTTGTAGCTAATAACGCCGCGCCAAACATACGCGCTCGAGATGTCCGCGCCTACGTAGAACGACACGCCGGATTGTTCGTCGGACGCGCCATCGTCGTCGATGTCCTGTGCCGACGCGCCAAAAGCCGTCAGCATAGCGAAAAGCACTGAAAATAGTTTCTTGCTCATAATCACTTGTTTTACAGTCATTAAATTATTCGGTCTTAAAGAATTTCATCAATTCGGAAAGATTCTCGGCGAGGTCAAAAAGTTCGTTGCTGTTGGCTGACATTTCCTCGGCGAGGGACGCAAATTGCTGCGTGGTCTGGTTGAAACGCTGGACGGCGATGTTGATTTGGTCACTGCCAGTGGCTTGCTCGGCGCACGACGACGCAATTTCCTGCACCAATACCGTCGTGTGCTCTATGTCGGGCAATACGGCGGCAAAAGCCTCGCCGGTCTCTTGCGCGACGGTCTGTCCGTCCTTGCTCACGATGTCTATCTCTTTGGCTGCCAATGCGCTGCGCTCGGCGAGTTTGCGCACCTCGGCGGCGACTACGGCGAATCCCTTGCCGTGTTCGCCGGCGCGGGCTGCCTCTACGGCGGCGTTGAGCGCGAGGATATTGGTCTGGAAGGCAATCTCGTCAATGATGGAAATCTTCTCGGCGATGAGGTTCATCGCGCTCACAGACTTGTTGGCTGCCTGGCTGCAATTTTGGATGGTCTGCGAGGTCTTGACGGCGATTTTCTCGGCCTCGCGGGCGTTGTCGTTGTTTTGACCGATGGACGACGCCATTTCCTCTATCGACGACGACACTTCCTCAGCCGAGGCAGCCTGGTCGTTGGCTGAATTGCTCATCTGCCCGCTCGCGTCGCTCAGAAGGGTGCTTGCCGACGATATTTTTGACGAACATTCCGAAATCGACTTGATAATCATCTTGATGTTGTCGGAAAGGTTTGCAATCGAGTTTTGCAACAGCCCGATTTCGTCGTTGGAATCCGACTTGCGGATATGGACGGCGAGGTTGCCGTTTGAAATCTCGTTGGCGGCCACGATGCCTTCCTTGAGCGGCGTAATCATCGTGCGGATCATTATCGAAGCAGTTATGATGATGATAATCACGGAGATTATCAGCCCAAAAATCACCATAAACCTCGTCGAGAAAAGTTTGCCGTCAATGTCGGTTGCAGTGTCGTTGACCATCGCCGAGGTCACTTCCTGGATTTTGCGGCAGTCTTCGTATCCGTCAAGGCTTTTTTGGCTGATTTTATACATGTTGGCGAATGCAATCCTGGAATTTTCCATGTATGTGTCGGCAAGCGTCAAGAACCTGTCGTACAGCGTGTTGATGGGCGCAAATTCGGACGCCGACACACTTCTGCCGAGGCGGTTCAATACCTTTGAGATTTCGGTCCGGTAAGCGTCGAAAACGCCGTCGGCATCGAGAGAATCTATCACCGAAGCATTGCCCACGAGCCTTGCAGCGCGTTCAGCGTAGAGAGCCGGGGTGTCGGTACTTTTATGGCTGATAGTCAGAAGATTGTCCATCAATTCTGCCTTCACCGACTCAATTTCCGTCAAGGTCGCGAGCCTCTTGTCGTTGGCGGTCCATGCCGTGGTGAACACTTGGCTGAAGTCGCTTCTAATCCTTTCGAGGTCGTGCAGCCACACGCGCAGGCTGTCGTCGAGTGTCGGGTCGTTGAGAAGGTCCCTGAGCGTGTCTATGCAAGCCGTCGACTGCCGCATGTACTCGATGTTGTCGTCCAGCACGTGGTCGGCACGGTCCCTGACGTACTCTTCCACTTCGAGGACGGCGAGGTAGTTGATTTCGTCGGTGTCCTCGCTCATCTTCACGATTCTGAGGTACTTGTTGGCGAGGTTGTCGGCCTGCGTGTTGACCGTCGCAGTCCTTACAATCATCATCACCGCCATTATCACCAAGGGCAACGCGGCAACGCACAGACCCGCTATGAGTTTGTCTTTCAGTGTCCCCCCAAAAATGAAATTCGTTTTGCTTGCCATAATATTTTGATAATTTTTTTGTCGCTTCGCTAGAAATCTTACAAATCTATTTTCTAATCAATCGAATAAGATTTCTGCCCGTAAGCATTCCACATATTTATAGTGTTTTAGTGCAAATATTTTGCCGAACCGGATACTCAATCTCTATTCGTCGGTCGTTGTCTTGGGTTCCTCGCCGATTACGCGGACTTTGGTGATGCGCGAATTGGGCTTGAAAACAGGATTTTGCAGGTCTGAATTTTGCAAGTCGGCGTTGTTGAAATAAAACCGAACTTTCTCAAACCACGGCACGTAGAGGTTGCCGTCGTCGTCCTTCTCAATCTTCTCAAAACGCTTGTACATTTTTTCAAGCGGTAAAGATAGTGGATTTTTGGGAAATGATCACAACTTTTTTGCCATTAAACTAAAACAACGTCGATGCCTTCACAAACGTAAAGACGTTCTCGATATAATCCACAGCCACGCACTTGTACCCGCCATCGGCAAGGGCTGTGACCAGTGATTCCAATTTCTGGCTTCCGTCGTCAAAAAAACGCTCGTGGGTCTCCACACAAATCTGAGCGACCGGGATTCCCGACTTTAACACATCGGGAATGACCTTGAACTCGCTGCCCTCGATGTCAAGTTTAAGGATGTCCACCTGCGCGATGTCAAGCCTGCCGCAAATCGTCGCAAAACGGTTCATCTGCACTTGGATAGACTCGGACTGCAAGCCTTCATGCTTTTCCATGCTGCCCGAAACATAGTCGGGATTCTTTGGCAGGTGGAACTCCACAGCCTCATCGCTGTCGGAAATTCCAAACTCAAAAAACTTGAATTTCGGCGAATTATAGAGCGGGTGGCCTTTAACAAACTTCACAGACCTCGGCGTCGGGTCGAATGCGTAAATCGTGGGATTCAGCAATTTAGCCACATCCTCCGAGAACGACAAATCCTCGCCGATGCCAAAAGACATCACGACAAGACCGTTCTTGTCCTCTGGCGGAAGTACGAAGAATCCGCCAGTGTCACTTCCACACCTTACCACACGTGATTTATGGTACATGCCGCTGACAAGGCGCGACGTGTGCCTGTTCTTCAGCGACATATAAAAGTTTTTCAGCCTATATATGAGATTGTTCATTTTCAAAACATTTTTTCTACCGCAAAAATATTGTTTTTTTCCGAATTGGCAAAAGTTTTCATAAATTTGGAAGCCACCACTATCCGAAAAAACTTTTGGACAGCCTTGTTTTTGTATAGTTTTTTGTTTAGTTTTGCAAAAATAAAACAAAAAACAACAATGCCCATCCCTCAAAAAATGACCGAAAAAGAAAAAATGCTTTCAGGGCTTCTTTACGACGCCAACAACGACCCAAGCCTCATCGACGAGCGTAAGGCGGCAAAAGATTTGTGCTTTGATTTTAACCAATTACGACCGTCCGACACGGCGGCGCAGTTGGAAATATTGCGCCGTCTTTTGGGCAAAATGGGGAACAATCCGTGCATCATTGCGCCTTTTTGGTGCGATTACGGCTACAACATCGAAATCGGCGACAATTTTTTTGCCAACCACAACACCGTAATCCTCGACGGCGCAAAAGTCAAGTTCGGCAACAACGTCTTTGTCGCGCCCAACTGCGGCTTCTACACCGCCGGACATCCCATTGACTATCAACGCCGCAACGCCGGTATTGAATACGCCCGTCCGATTACCGTCGGCGACAATGTTTGGATAGGCGCGGGCGTACACGTGATGCCGGGCGTAAAAATCGGCGGCAACTGCGTAATCGGCGGCGGCAGCATCGTCGTCAAAGACATCCCCGACAACACCCTCGCCGTCGGCAACCCCTGCAAGGTGATTAAAAAGATTGACGAAGAAGGACGGTATATACACAAATAGATTATTATTTTTGCAATTCCGTAAAAAGAAACTACATTTGCACAACTCAACAAAAACACAGCGAAGAAACATCATGCAAGACAATGTACTGCAACCCATCAACATCGAAAACAAAATCCTCGTAATCCGCGGGCAGCAAGTGATGCTCGACCGCGACTTGGCGGAACTATACGGGGTGGAAACAAAACGTTTGAACGAACAAGTCAGACGAAACAAAGAACGGTTCCCAGAAGAGTTCTATTTTCAACTGACAGATGATGAGCAAGATTCTTTAAGGTCGCAAATTGCGACCTTAAAGAATCCGTTTGTACATCCAACCGATTATAGTTTGAGGGGCAAGCATACAAAATACCGCTCGTATGTTTTTACAGAACAAGGGGTTGCTATGCTCTCTGCGGTTCTAAAAAGTGAAACTGCGGTAAAAGCGAGCATTCTTATAATGAAGGCCTTCGTCGCAATGCGCCACTTTTTGCAAAACAACGCCCAAGTTTTCGCCGAACTGAAATCCATGCGCCAGCATCAGATTGAAACCGACGTTCAACTCAACGAGACAAACCGCCGCATCGACGAACTCTTTGACCGCATGGACAAATACGCCATCGACGACACCCAAGGCATCTTCTTCCAAGGACAAATCTTCGACGCATACGCCAAATTCGAGACCTTCATCCAATCCGCCACAGAAGAAATCATCCTTATAGACAACTACGTGGATTTGAGCGTATTGGAACGTCTCGCAAAGAAACAACTTAATGTAAACGTTACAATCTACACGCAGCATCCCACCCGTCTCACCACCCAAGACATCCAAACTTTCAACGCCCAATACCCCACCCTTACCGTCCGCCCCACAACCACAATGCACGACCGCTTCCTGATAATCGACAACGCCACCCTCTTCCACATCGGCGCATCGCTCAAAGACTTGGGCAAAAAATGTTTCGCTTTTGAAATATTGGATTCGTCGCTGATTGGGGCGGTAATGGGGAATTTGTAACATAAATTTTTTTCAAAAATATCTTCCCGCTTTCAAAAAAATTCCGTACCTTTGACCGTGCATCGCTGCCATCGTGGCGGGCGAATAAATAACAATTGTTTTAATATGGAACTCGTAAACTACATTATTGCGGGAATATGTATTATCTTGGCCTTTTTGATAAATGCGTTCCCTCAAATGCTGAACGGATACAACAATATCCCCGAAGAAAACAAGCCTAAGGCAAAACGCTTGTCGTTCAATATGTTGTTAATTTCGGGAATCGGGTGTCTTGCGCTTGCATTGGTGATTTCGCTGTCGGGATTGTCAGGTGTTTGGTGCGGAATCCCATTGATTTATTTCCTTGCGGTCTCTATGATTTATATCGTGATGTATTCAAAATTAGGGGCATACGGCGGCTTTTCAAGAACCGCTGTTATCGTGGCAGGGGTGTTGGTTGTCCAAATCAGAGGTTATCTACATCAACTTTGCAGACGAAACCGCCACGGTGGATTTGTTTAATAAATTGACGAAAGAAACTAAATCGGTTCGCCTTTGAATTTTTTTTGCCGTTCAAATATCTTTTCCTAACTTTACGGCGTTAATTAAACTCAAAGACTATGAAAAAGACATTTTTAGCCATAATATTCCTACTTGCCGCCGTCGCTGTATCGGCGCAGGAAGGCGGCACTGAAAAACACGCCGGCAAAATCGGCGACTTCGACACTTTCACCAACAGTCAGGGCAAAGAATACGATTTTTGGATTGAGGTAACGGAATGAGTTGCACAAACCAAAAACAATAATTATCTTTGCAATAAAAGACAGTTAATTTGCAGTATATGACACGAAGCGAGATTATAGACAAGAACAAAAACTTGTTTTGGTACACGCCTGAAAACCAAAAACAAAACATCAGCGATTCGTTGTTGATAGAGACAATCTTCAACGAAGGCTCGCTCAGCGACTGCCGCGAGTTGATTGCCACACTTGGCGGCAAACAAAAGTTACCTTTTTCCAATATCCGTTTGGCGTCAATTCCACAAACAAGTTTGAAAACGTATTTCGGCTGCCGTCGTTGCTTGAACTTGCGGCAATGAAGGCATACGAGCTTGGACGTCGTTCAAAGTGGAAAGATTATATCGATTTGTATTTCCTTTTGAGCAATTATTTTTCAATAAGCGAGATTTCCAACTGCGCCTCAAAAATATTTGGCGAGTTATATTCTGAAAAAATCGAGCAAAAAGTCCTCGGAAGTCATGACATCGACACCGTTAAGCCCGACGAAATCTTTTACATTGTTGGTAACAATGACATCGCATCCCGCAGCCTTGGCGCATTGGAATTGTATGTTGTCCTCAAAATCCCTGACTTTATTATTCAACGCCGCGTCAAGTTGAGCAACGGCTATCGGCACAACGTTCAAAATCCCGCGCAAACTGTTCAAGTCTGTATACTTGCCTTCATTGCCATTGCTGACTACCGCCTTGGAAGAATCTGAAAATCTTCGTTCTTCAAGAGTGTCTAAAGGAATATTTGTATCAAGAAACACTTTTTTCATTTCGACAATATGTATTGCACCCTTTCATCGGGGTCGTTAATGTCCTCGTCTGTCAACTTCATCCTGTCGAACATAGCATAGAGTTCAGGAAATTCCTGAAAAAACTCTTGTTTCAATTGTATTGCTGTCATCTCTAACTTTTTTAATCGTAAGACATAGCGCAAATGTAATCATTATTGCAGTTTTATCAAAATCTTTTTCCACGAAAAATGCAGTTTTATCAACACATCACGCGAACTTTGCTGAATTTCGCAATATTATTTGGCGAAATCCAATGAAAATCAATACTCAATCTCAATCGTCCGGTCGAAACGGCGGTCGTTGTTTTTGGCGTCGCGGCAGAAGATGCGCGCAAATTTGACCGCCGAAATGCGGTTTTGAGCGTCGTATGTGAGGGTATAGACGGTCTTGACGGGCTGGTTGGTCTCGAAATCCTTGTTTTCGACGGTGATTTTCTTGGGCATCAGCGCAAACGCCGCCTTCTTGGGTTCCTTGCCGATTACGCGGACTTTGGTGATGCGCGAATTGGGCTTGAAGACTGGATTTTGCAGGTCGGAATTTTGCAAGTCGGCGTTGTTGAAATAAAACCGAACTTCCTCAAACCACGGCACGTAGAGGTTGCCGTCAGCGTCCTTCTCAATCTTCTCAAAACGCTTGTACATTTCTACTGTCGGCATGCCTACGCCCCACCCCTGCCAAAACTGGTATTCGGGCGAAAACACCTCAAAATCTTTCACATAGCCGTTTTTGATTTCAAACTCGGCGACGGTCTCGGATTTTTTCAACAGTTGGATTTTGCCGTTTTTCTCGGTAGTCTTGTATTCGCTGATGCCGCTGAGGTCGGGGAACTTGGCGGCGCAATATATCGGGCCAAAACTGCGGTCGTGGATGTAGTTTTTGACGAATGGCTCGCGCCTCGTGAAGTCCTCGCCGTTCCAGTCGCACAAAACCGGCGACACAGCCCTGCCGTCGTAGAACGGTGTGATAGAGATTGTATTAATACCCTGACGCTCAACACGATAATCGCCATTAGAAGTATCATCGGAAATTATTTTCCAAACATTTTCGTTGCCATTCGTGAAAGTTTCGTTGAGCATGAAATCGAGTTTGCCAAGTTCGTCGCTGAACCAATCGAGCGGATGCCCGGCGATTGGCGGATTCGATGTGATGGGTGTCAACTGATTGTCTTTCAGAAGGTAACACTTGTTTTCAGTGTAAGTCCTCGCGCCCTCCGCCTCAGAGTAGATGGCGACGTAAGCGAGGTACGCGCCGTCCTTGCGTCTGAAACATTCTATATCAGCGTAATACTCGTCGTATTCGCCCTTTGTGGCCGAGAGCGAGGCGTATTTGTAGGCGTTGCGCGGCTTTTCGTAGTCGTAGCCTTTCAGGTTTTTGAGTTGAAGGACTTTCAGCGCAATGTCCTCAGTGAACACCGTGTCGGCATAGACGTTGCTTTCCGCAGTCTCAACGCTCACAGTTTCAGGCTGTTGTGTTGCATCGGAATCGGCGTTGCCGCCGCCGGTGTTTTGGTTGGTTGTCTGTCCGCCCCCGCACGCTGCAAGTGCCAATGCAACCACGGCGGCAAATGTTGTCGTTTTTCTCATGGTAAAAACTGAATTAAAAATTTACTCGCTACACCCTGATTCCCACCATCGGAGCATCGACGACATAGCGACCAAGACGAGGAGAACGTCAATATTCTCGCCCGCACACCTATGGAGGCCGTCCGTCCAATGCGTATCGTCAAGCAATATGTTGAGAATCAATTTCATCACTATATGTCAGACGCTATTTCCAGCGCAAAATTAATCATAATTTTTTAGATGACGCCGGAAAATATCATTTTTTGTTCGCAAGGTTTTCGGCAACAATGTCTTTTGACTATTTTTATCGCTTAAACTTCGTTGTTAAGAAACCTGCAAAAATATTTCTCCCACTCAAAAAGAAACAGGATTTTCATATACCAACGTAAAATATATGAAACGTTGGTATCTATTTTATTATCAAAAATTTATAAAAGGTCAGCAAGTTGCTGACCTTTTACCGACCGATGAAAAAAGCCACAAAGTTGGTGGCTTTTTAGAAATGCCTGATATATTTGGACTTGTGCCGTGGTTTCACCATATTCACATCATTTCAAAATGCAAAACACTTGACGAAGCGTTATTTTATGTCAACATTGTGGCAAAAGAAGGTTGGAGCCGCAGTTATCTCGAAAACCAAGTGACTGCCAAACTTTTTTCCCGTCAAGGCGCGTTAGTCAACAATTTTGACAAGACCCTGCCCGAACCGCACAACGATTTGGCAAAGGAACTCTTGAAAGACCCATACAATTTTGAGTTCCTGACAATGAAAGAACGCTACGACGAACACGACTTGGAAGATGCATTGGTTCAGAACATCACCCGTTTCCTGTTGGAATTAGGACAAGGTTTTTCATTTGTTGGTCGTCAGATGGAACTGCAAATGCCCAACGGACAAGCGTTCTTTCCCGACCTTGTATTTTATCACATTCCTCAGCACAGATACGTAATTGTAGAACTCAAAGCGGTAAATTTCATTCCCGAATTTGCGGGCAAACTAAACTTTTATGTTACTGCCGCCGATGAACTATTGCGCGGCGAGGGCGACAATCCGTCTGTGGGACTTGTCATTTGCAAATCGTCAGACAAGACTATTGTTGAATGGTCGCTCAAAGACATACAGAAACCTCTTGGCGTAGCCACGTACCAATTACAAGAGGTTGTTGAACGCACTGTCAAAGAAATTGCGCTTCGAAATAAAAAAAAGGAAAAATAAATCTCCCCCTCCAAAAAACTTTTTTTGCAATCCCCAAAAAATTCCTTACCTTTGCC
>CAJOJG010000034.1 GCA_905234655.1 uncultured Bacteroidales bacterium | reverse complement strand
GAGGAGTTTTTGGAAATTTTTGACCAAAGCAACGTCGTGCCTAACAACGTTCATTGTCTTATGCTTGACAATCTTGACAACAAACCCGAGGGTTACAATCTGGTTGTCAGACAGTTGGCGAGTGCCATTGCGGACCGGGAAGTCAAGATGGCAATGTCAATCGAGGACGAATACGCCTCTGACATTGAAGACAGAACCGAGTTGGAAGAAATCGTCGAGGAACAAAAGGAAAAACTGGCAGAACAAAAAGAGCAATTATCACAACAGAAAGAGCAAATATCGCAAAAAGATGCACAACTATCACAAAAAGATGCACAACTATCGCAAAAAGATGCGCAACTATCCGCTTTGGTAAAGACCTTGTTTTCAATGGGATTGTCGCGCAAAGACATATCCGAGAAAATCAACATTCCATTGGAACAATTGAACAAATTACTTGATTAACAATATTTTGAATTACATATCCCTATTATATAGGCATCACTTTGCATACCCAAGAGTGATGCTTCTTTTTATCCATTTTTCTTCATGAATATCACGATTTTGGGCGGCTCCGGCTTTGTGGGGACACGAACGAAAATGCTGAAACTTCGTCCTGGCATATCCGGGACGAAATGGGCGAGGTCGAGCGCAACATAAAGCGAATCATTGACTTTTTGGTGACTTTGCTGCGCGTCATCGTATTCTCGCCGTTGTTTTTGATGTGTTACATCGCCATCAAGCGTGAGGATGGCGGTCCGGCGATTTATAAACGTTTGTTTGTCATTCGCAAAAATAGCGATTTTTTGTACATATTGTTGTTGATACGTGCAAAATTAGCGTTTTTTTGCGCAAATCAACGTTTTTACTCTACACTATCGCCCGCATTATCGGCTGCAAGATGCTCTGGTCGGTTGGCGGCAGGGATACTTGCGTGAAGATGGACGTGATGCGGGACTTGTCGATGCGGTTGAAATCCGACTCGATGGCGCATGGGATGATGCCGGCCATGTCCGCAAATCCGGGGCTGATGGTGAAATGGGTGTCGTCGGTGGCAAAATATTCCTCGGGGCGGTGCTTGGTGCGCGGGAAAATCACAACCTTGTAGATGCCGCCGTCCAACGCCACGCCGACGTTTGCCTCGGGCGTCGGGGTGAGCATTATCGCTTTCAACTCGCGCAAAATCGCCCGTGTTGCCGTCGCGGCGGTTGATTGATGCTTGGTGTGAATCATGTAGATGAGCCGTGTGCCGTCGTATGAGAGCCAAAAACGGTCGGTGTCGTCGGCTTCCCACTGGAAAATCTTGCCGCCGTTGTAGTAGGCGTCCCATTGCTGGTAAATAGGCAGTTCGACGGTCTCGCACGCCTGAAAATGGCGGTGGAACGGTGCAGACGCGCCGCTACTGCGCGAATTGTAAAACACCGTGTAGCCCGGCAGGTCGGTGGCCATCTGCACCATTTTGTGTTCTTCGCCGACGATTTCCTGCGCAACGTGCTGATTGTCAACAATCGTCAGGTGTTTCCTGAAAATCGGGAACGGATTGACGAGGATGTTGTATTGCTCGTCGTATTTCAACGCAATCTGCCCGGGAAAGCGGTGCCCCTCGCAGAGGAAACAGTCGTCGCTGACAACCTTCTTCGACGTGTCGGCGGTCGCAGAGCCGATGCGGCAAGGGTTGTATTGAAGGACGTAGTGGAATTTGCAGAAATCCACCGTCCTCGTCCTGATATTTGCAAGGTCGCCAAACACTTTCCTGTAATGTTCGCTCGCCGCCAACTGCCTGTCCATCAATGCGTCAATATCGTATTTCGCCATGTTTGTTTCTACTTTAATTGTTGTTTCTCAACGCCTTGCGGCGTTATTCTTTTTTTGAACATTAATTAAACGAATTGTAACGAATTAAAACGAATTGCGCTTAAAAAATCGTTTTAATTCATTGTAATTCGTTTTAATTTTCGTTAAACTGTTTAATAAGCAATTACGCCGCTGCCGAATAGTTCGTCGCCGTCGTACCATGCGGCGAATTGTCCGGGGGTAACACTCTTTTGAGGCTCGTCAAAGAGCACATACAGACCTTCCGGCTCGCGGATGAGTTCGGCGTCTTGAAGGGGCTGACGGTAACGGATCCGCACCTTGCAACGCCGCCTTTCGCCAATCTGCAACGCGAGGTCGGGGCGGGTGTCGTGGATTTCGTTTTCGCTGACGAACAACGCCTTGCGGAACAATCCCGGATGCTCGTCGCCCATACCTATATATATAGTGTTGGTATTGACGTCGGTGGCAAGCACGTAAATCGGCTTTTCGTGTCCGCCGACGTTGAGGCCTTTCCTCTGACCAATCGTATAATACTGTGCGCCAATGTGCCGGCCAATGATGAAGCCGTCGTCCTCGGTATAGACATACGGCTTGGATAGTGCGCGGTAGTCGTCGGGGGCATCGTGGCGGCGGCGATAGATATAAGCGTCGTCGGTAACTTCCACAATGTTGCCTTCCTTGGATTTGAGTTTTTGCTGCAGAAACACCGGCAAATCCACCTTTCCCACAAAGCAAATCCCCTGAGAATCTTTGCGTTGGGCGCAGGCGAGGTTTTGCTCGGCGGCGATGCGGCGCACTTCGGGCTTGACGATGTCGCCGACGGGAAACAGCACATTTTTCAACTGCGACTGGCTCATCTGGCAGAGGAAATAACTCTGATCCTTGTTTGGGTCGCTGCCCGCGAGAAGGCGCGAATATCGTTTGCCGTCGGCGCCAACCACCTCGTCCCTGCGGCAATAGTGGCCGGTAGCCACGTAGTCCGCGCCGAGTTCCTGGGCGTAACGGCTGAATATCTCAAACTTAATCTCACGGTTGCACAGCACGTCGGGGTTTGGCGTGCGTCCCTTGGCGTACTCGTCAAACATATAATCGACCACGTGGCTCATGTACCTCTCGCTCGAATCTACCACGTGCAGCGGAATGTCAAGCTGCCGCGCCACCATCTTAGCGACCATCTGGTCTTCTTCCCACGCGCACTCGCCCGACAGCGTTACGGACGAATTTTTCCAATTAATCATAAACAATGCGTGTACGTCGTACCCCTGTTGCTTCAATAGATACGCCGCCACGGCACTGTCAACGCCGCCCGAAAGCCCTATGACTACTTTTTTGTTCATTTTTTCAACACAAATTTGAATGGCGACTCTTCCTCTGGTACAGCGTCGTACAAGTCCACCTGCATCGCAAAGTCGAGGTCGTTGCGGTAATGCTCGTGCGTCTCGCAGAATGGCTTTGTCTTGGGCGAATGGTCGAGGATAAAAGTCTTGAGGTCATTTTTTGCGCAATGGTACAGCGTCCGCGCCATCGGCACCGAGTCGTTGTTGTACTCGAACCGTCCCGTCTGCAACAGCCTGTCAGCCAGCATCCCCGCAAACACAAAGTCGTCGGTGGCGAGCCTGTTGCGCGATCCAGAGCATACGAGTTGCACGTCGTTTTCGCCCTGCATGAGCCTTTCCGTCAATGCGCTGACGTTCAGGAAACATCCGGCCACGATTTCGTCGTATTCCTCAATCATCGATCGCATGTAGGTGCCGTTGGTGGTAACGAATGCCAACTTTCTGCCGCCGACGTTTTCGCGGTTCATCGAGACGGGCGAATTGTTGTAATGGAAGCCGTCGAGGACGAGTCCGTTTTTTTCGCCTGCCACGATGTATCCCTCGTCGAGTTTGGCGAGTGCCTCGGCGGGGTCGGCGAATGTCTCAGCCCACAATGCGCCGTTGGCGAGTGCCGTGGTGAGCGTCGAGGTGAACCTCAATACGTCAATCAGCACCACCGTGCCGCCTTTTGCGTGGTGCGCGTAGAGCGGCGGGGCTGGTACTATGTCAATGTTTCTTGTCACGGCGGATGATTTCGCAGAGTTCCACTTCAAAAATTAGATTGGCGTATGAAATGCTGTCAGGGCCGACAGCCTGAGAGCCGTATGCGTATGATGATGGCACATAAAACTTGGAAATACCATTTTCCTTCATAGTCGTCAGTCCAAACTGAAGTCCATAAATAGGTGCGCCAGAGGCTGATGTGTTGCCCAAAACCGTCGGCAGGAAGAACACGGTTGCCTTGTTGCCTTCGTTTTGGTCAAATATTTTGTCGGGGCTGTTGATAGTCGCGACCTTGTACTTTATGGCGACAGTATCGCCAGCCGCGCACTGTTCGCCGTCGCCCTCGGTAATCACTTGATAATAAACCTTGTTAGTCTCCTGGGCACTGATTCCGTTAGCGGACAGATAGTCTTTTATGGCGTCCACGTCGTCCTCAAGTTGTGTCGTGTTTTTCTTACAAGCCGACAGCGCGACAGCCATGACTGCAACCGCCACGAATAATTTTGCAAATACTTTTGTAGATAGTTTCATACTCGTCATCGTTTCTTATTTCACGGCGCAAAGATAAACATTTTTGGCGTGAAAGTAAAATATTTATTTCTCACCGACGTATATCGCCGCGATGCCCAACGACAACCATTTCAGCGACGTGTTCCTATAGCCACAATCATTCATTATCGAGACGAAACGCTCGCCATACGGGAAATTGTCGACGCTGTTCGGCAGGTACGTGTAGGCCTCTTTGTCCTTGGAGACAATGCGTCCGAAAAACGGCAGGACTTTGTGGAAATAAAAACTATAGCCAGCCTTCACTACAGGATTGGGCGGCTCGCTGAGTTCGAGTACCACAAGCCGTCCGCCAGGCTTAAGGACGCGGCGGATTTCTGTCAGGCCTTTTGGTATGTCCACGAAGTTCCTTACTCCGAATCCCACAGTCACAGCATCGAACATGTCATCCTCAAACGGCATGCACAACGAATCAGCCTTCATAAACTTCACCCTCGACGACAGCCCCGCTTTCTCCGCCTTTTGGACGGCGATGTCGAGCATATTCTGTGAAATGTCGATGGCAGTTATCGTGGCGGCAGTCCGCTGAGCCTCCAAGATTGAGAAGTCGCCAGTGCCGGCAGCGACATCAAGTATTGAGGACGGCGAGTTTGCGTTGGCGATTTTGATGGCCTTGCGCCGCCATATACGGTCGATGCCGACTGTCAACGAATGGTTCAACAGGTCATAACTCGGCGCGATATTGTCAAACATGTCCTCAACCTGCTCGCGCTTAGTCTTTGTGCTTGAGGCATAGGGTTTTACTTCCATCAGTCGTTGTATATTTTATTCGCAAGGAGTTCGTAGATGTTTTTGTCGTACATTATTCGGGTCACGTCTATTTGGCGGAACGGAATGGCGTCCATGTTGAGGTTTGCGGAATATTCCTCGACCTCGCGGAATAGCATCAGCGGCACTTTAAGACGCTCGCCATTGGCCTCGAACAACATTCGCTTTTGCTCGACGAACATGCTCACTCCGAAGTCCTCTATCGCCTCGCCGTGGCGCACAAACATATAGTCGGTCATCACGAGGTGCCCGTCGTCATAATAATACTTGACTTTCTCGGCTTCAAAAAGTGTGGCGTTCTTACCCTCATAATACTCCGCGACGGTGTAGTGTCCGTCGGTGCGCTTGCGGTAAAACTTGAAGTCCTCGAAGTTCTCCACCCAAATCGTGTCGCCAGTCAGGTCGTTCAGCTCGTCAATATAATAATTTGTGGGCGATTCGATGAGTTCGGTGCGATGGTACTGGCAGCCGTCGACAGCCTTTCCAAACGTGGAGACCACAGAATCCGTGGCACGGCGGATATTGTTGACACCCTGGGCGTTGGCGACAGCAGCCGACAGGAGTGCCGCCGTGAATATTATGAAGATTTTCGACAGATGTTTCATAGCGTTTCGGGTAACGATGTGTTTGATTGGATTTCTCGTTATATTGTTGACTGGGGGCGCGCGATTTGAAAGAATGATTTTCTCTTTAACTTTCAGCGACATCGACAGGCGCGTCGTCGTCAAAACTTGACGTGAGCCCGTCGCCGAACTGTGACTCCTGCTGGTCAAGCTCGTCGTCGCGTTTGTTAAGCAGACGCTCGATTGAGTTGATTTTTTCAGCCTCATCTTCAACCTGTTCGTTGTCAGTCGGTTCGGGTGCGACCTGCTGGCGTTCATGCTCGGACATTTCCTCGTGCGTGATTCCAAAGCGGCGGTTGCGGATTACCATCCTCAAGAGCGACACAATATATTCGAGGTTCACGGAGACAATCTTCGGTGCTTGGAGCGACGGAATGTCGTTGACAACCGTCAGGTACTCGCCGGAGAAGTTTGTCACGCAGAACACCTTTCCGCCGCCGATTGGACGCTCGTCGTCGTCGGCAAACTTGAACTCAATCTCGCGCATGTCGTTGCGTATCGAGGTGATGTCCTGGAAGTAGAACTCGTTTGTCGATATGCTCGAGATGCTGTTGTCAAGCCAGTTATAGTTGCACTTAAAAAGGCTGATGAAATGCTTTGTCAGAACGAGAATCTGCACACGCCACACGGAATATGTGAACGTGCCGTCGGACAGCGGGCTGCGCAAAACTTGCGACTTGTCGATGCCCGGCGCGCCCCAGTATATCGGAATCGGGATGATGATGAAATTCTCAGGGCGCACGTCGCTCATGTTAAGTCCAAGAGTGGTGATGGACTTCGGCTTGACGATTTCCTTTATGTCCTTCACAAGCCATGCGTTAATCTGATCCTCGTTAGGGCGCATGGAGAATATCTTTTTCTTATACCAATACGGAGTGAACACCTTATAAAATTGCCAGAACGAAAACCCGAAGCACACCGCGCAAAATATGACCGTCGGCAAGGCTTTCTTAAGGTAAAACATCAATACCAGCCCGATGAAAATGCCAAGATAGACTAACAGCATCCTCGAATCCAAGAATGACGGCAGCTCCACATGGCTGACCTTGAAGAAGTTGTTAATCAGCCGCCTGCGTTCCTCTTCAGTATATTCGCGTACAATTTCTGTTTTCTTTGTGTTGTCCATATATCAATACCGTTTGATGAGCAGTTCTGATATGTTAGTTATCGTTCCATCGGGGCGTGTCATTCCGAAATCCGCGCTCCTGCCGATGAAGATGTCCTCATGCCCGCCGTTGAACACGCTGCCGTCCATGTCGACCGTCCTTAACGCCACAGCATTGCCGAGGTCGCCGATGCCTTTTACGCGGTAATCGTCAAAATCGTCGATGAAATCCTCGACGTTGCATGTCGGCTTTACGCGCCCGACCGCGATGTCGGTCTTATAATCGCCACGCGGACTTTTCACAGTCAAATTCTTGACTATCAGCTCGTATCCATTCAAGTCGAGGTTGAGCGGCAGTCTGTCATACTCCGCCTCGTCGATGGACTCGTAGCCGCCACTTGCTATAATCATCAACGCCGCAAGTATAGCCTTTGACATTGCGGCGCGGGAAAGCGACCTGAGTTTGTCGCCAGGGGTCGTGCCGGACTCGATGAGTATCGACGATGTGCCGGAGCGCATGAACGTATCGCCAAAAGCCGTCGGCGTATATACATCGTCATACCTCGCTACACGCCCACTTCCAATCTCACTTGCAACGCCCGCTATGACCTTCATCGCGCGGCGGCGGGTTTCCGTGACGGTCTTTAACTCGTCACACTCCGGCGCAAGCATCGCCAGCAGCGTCTCTTGTGGCGGATTGAAGGAAACATACCGCGTCTCCTGGTCGTGGAGATTGAGCGCGAAGGTCGGCTTTGTAATCTTCCACGTGTCCATCAGCAACCTTGCTTCAGGCGACACTAAAAGCCTTGCATCGCGGTTAATGTCGATTCCCTGGGCGTTGCGGCGGTCATAACGCGAATATCCGTCGGGATTGAGCAGCGGGATTACTGTCAGCGTCAACTTTGAGCGAATCACCGCGGCATCCTCCGCCCCACTTTCCAGGTAGTCCATCGCATCGAGCAACGCCATTGTCGAAGTCGGCTCATTGCCGTGCATCTGTGACCAGGCGAGGACATTGACCCTGCCACTGCCAATCGTCAGCACGTCTATCGGGCGGTTCTCATACGAAAAGCCAGTGGCAGTCAGCCTGAACATGCCACGCTCAAGGCGTTTCTTTGCGGCGGTCAAGTAGCCGTCGTAATCGAACCTCCTCTCGGCACCCATATTAGCAATATTTGTCCTTTTTGCAGTCACTTTGAACGTAAGAATTTGGGTTTCGTTACAAACCACAAATGTAAAAAATATTTTGCAAATGCCAATGAAAAAATTAAAACTTAACTTTAAAAAGACGAAATAATAGTATGCTCAAATTTTGTGCCATCAATTTTCAAAAAAAACGTGCGAAAAATTTGATAAAATCGAAAAAATATTTGTACATTTGCGATGTAACGATTTAGGAGCAAAAATAGGAAATTAAAAAAATCATAAATGGAGTCATAGTCTGAAAATATCGTTATAAGTAATCATAATTCTCACCAGAAAAAATTGATGAAGTAAAAATATATGAAAAACGGACTATACACCAAAGACCAAGTAATAGAGTTCATCAAGCAGGGTCGCATCATGCACCTGTGCGGTAACGAAGATACGCTCAAGGGCCTTCCCAAAGGCAACTGGGTGGCGGGCATGTCGCCGTATTTCATGGACGGCGTAGGAAAGATATGCAACGACAAGATATATGTCGACGACTTTTCCTTCATAGCCGAGGAATGTGAAGTCGCGACATTCGACAAGACGGACATCGCCGAAATCGCAAGCCGCAACAAGTATGGAAACGGCTTCATATTCATCGTGTTGCCCATTAACTCGGAAGTCTACTTCACATTCGCGAACCATTCGCTTGAGTACGAGCACATATACGACAACCCAGTCGTGGGCTACGTGTCGGCAGTCCGCCTCGAAGAATACGGCAAAAAACAGCCCAAGGTAGCAATCGGCAGCGACGGCATACTCCACGACGCGAAAGCCGCTGTCATGTACGTAAAAGTCGCCAACCGCCTGAGAGTGCGCGCCGAGATTATGAACTTCGACACGATAGACTACGCATCCGCGCCGCTCAAGTTCCCCAAACCGGGTTTTGACCAGTGCGACTGCCTCATCAACGGCGAACCGGGCAAAATCGGCAAGCATCTCGAAAGAATCAAGCAGGAAACCGGCCACTACCCACAGCTCATCACCTCGCAGAACGGCGCATTGGTCAACCGCGACATCAAATATGTCAACGCCGAGACCGGCGAGGCAAGTTTCTTCGCGCCAATCTACACCGAGGACACGTACCACTGCGTAAAGCCGAACAACGACTACCTCGCCACCTTCAATAGAAGGCTCGGACGCAAGACCGACGTGATTGCATGTGTATCATGCACTTCATACTTCATGCAGGGCGACTTCGAGTACCGCCACATCGACTTCAATGGCGTGTACACATTCGGCGAAATCGCATACCAACTCTTGAACAAGACAATCGTGACACTCGAGGTTGACCTCGCTCAACCTTCATAATAAGAAAGAATACACTGCAATTATTTTTTTAAAGGTAATTCTCTTTATTTCATATCC
The DNA here is from genome assembly GCA_905234655.1 of uncultured Bacteroidales bacterium. Taxonomy (GTDB): domain Bacteria; phylum Bacteroidota; class Bacteroidia; order Bacteroidales; family UBA3824; genus UBA3824. Next base: position 25,103 of record CAJOJG010000034.1, on the reverse strand, counting down.
CTCTTTTATTTGAATGGCCTTCCGCACCCACGCGGAAGGTTTTTTTATGTGTCTTGGTGTCCTTACGGACAGAAATCTTACAAATCTCTTTTCAAATCTTACAAATCTCCTTTCAATTCAGTTCATCTATTGTTTACTTTTGATTTGTTATATTTGTTTTTTGTTTGATTTGAAAAGATTTGTAAGATTTCTCGCGAAGCGACAAAAACAAAAATTGTTCGCGAAGCGACAATGACATAAAAAGGGGACATGGTGCAGAACCATATCCCCATAAATAGCATCAGTGGAAAACAAAACAACTCACGCCTTGTCGATTTCCAACGTAACGATAGTCTTGTTCAAGAGCTGGAACGCAATCTCACCAAATGCGTAACATCCGTTCTGGCATATCGTGCGGCCTTCAAAACTGCCGCCGAAGAAATACGATATGCACGAGAAACATGCCGCGATGTTAGAGTCACCCTTCGACTTGATGGCTTCGTTGAACAACTTTAAATAGTCAGTGCCGGGCTTAACAAGATAGTACTCGTCGCCCTCGTATGCCGGCGAGAAGAAGGAGACTTCGCCCTTCTTTATATCGACGACCTTCGTGTCACGGTTGATGAGCGCGCCATTTTGGGACGTAATCATCTGGGTGTAGCCCTTGCCGCCCATCTTTGGCTTGACGACATTCTCGAAATAATCGGCAATATTACCGGGTTTGCCGTCTATCGTGCAATCGCTCTGGAAGAATGAAGTCTTCGGGAAGACAACCTTTGAAGTGGACTCGTCGATAGTGTCGAGATTGATGATTTCGGCACGTGCAGCCATGTTGTCGGGCAGTTCGACATAGAGTGCGACAGCCTTGTCCGGGTAGAGCTGGCCGTCGAGGCCGGAGCCGACGAATGTCTTGAGTTGGCCGAAGTTGCCATAGTCGTTGAAGTTACAGCAAGCGACGAACCCGACGACAGGGTTGTTGTATATGTCCTCATACTCAAGCGAATTGGTAGAGAACTCGAAGTATATGTCTGTGTCGATAGGCAACGACATGACTATAAAGCCGTTGGCGTAGCCCTTCTTTGCAATTTCGTGTATATTGTTGGAGTCAAAGACCTCAATCTTAGCGTCTTTGGCGATGTCTGTGAAGTCGTCGACGAAAATGTTCTCTTCGTCAACCTTGCCAACGCCGTCCATGAAGTAAGGCGTCGTACCTGCGACCCACTTGCCCTTCGGCAGTCCTGCGAGTGTCTTGTCGCTGCCGGAAAGGAGCATCACGTGGCCTTCTTCAATCAGCTTGACAACACTTTCTTTATTATATAGCTTGTTGTTCATGATTTAATCGGTTTAGGTAAAGAAATTAGAGGAACTACCATGACTTGAAAATATCCTTGCAGTCGGCTTGGACTGCCAATGAATACTTGCAGCATAATTCATACAACTGGGTGACGGCAACGTCAAGCGTGATACGACCCATAGATATGTCCTTGCGCATCTGGTAGATGCGGATCTGTAGGACATAGTTCTTAAACTTATGGTCAATCTCGCCGCTTATGAGTTTGCTCCATTCAATCCTGTTCTTCGGCGGTATTGTTACACTTACCATATTATTTAGTTTAGATATTTAAACATCAGTTTCTTGCATACGAGGCGCGGCTGGCACGGATGACTTGTAAATGGAAATTAGTCTGGGCAAAAATAGGAAATGTCATCCATCGTCAGAGTGCCACCTCTCACGGCGGAAAGTTAGGTACTTTTAAAATAATAACCAAATTTTTTTTGTGATTTTTTGCGAAATTTTGTTAATTTGCACCGTCAATAATCGAACGCTTATGAGGAAACAGAACCTAAATATCGCGCTATCAGACAGTTGTGCACATTTGGCGAGTAAATATCCCGAATGTAAAACTGTGGATTTCAAGTCGGGCGGGGCGATTGCCAACTTTTTTGAGCAGGCGGACGCTCAATGCTCGGTACTTATTTTTGGCGATGTGGAACTCCACGACGACCTTCCAGAACTCGACAAGGACGCCGCGATGGTGTACTATTCCGGCGAAGAGTACCTCATCGGCTCTGTCCGCGACACCTTCGACTTCGGAAAGTGCGTCATAGTCAACAACACCATCGCCAAGGAAGCCGTCACGCGCATCGACCGCGCCACGATACACGCCGGAATGTACGACTTCAGGCTACAGATGTCGCGGTTTGGCAATATATATTGTGCCGAGAGCCAGTTCTACGACTTGTCAACCGCCGCCACAGACGACCTCGACGCCGCACACTTCGCATATTGCGACCCCAAGAACCACGACTACCAGGCGGAGGCGGAGAAGGTCTTCACGCGTTTTCTGAAGGACATCGACTGCCTCATAAAGCCACCGACAGAACCTGTGGACGGGTTCGACTCCATAATCTCACGCTATCCGGCACGGGCAAGCGTGATTATCCCGGTCAAAGACCGCCCGGAGGTCATCGCCGACGCCGTCAGATCCGCGCTCAACCAAAAGACCAATTTCTACTTCAACGTCATCGTCGTCGACAACCAGTCCGACGAACCCACACGCAAAGTCCTACGCGAATGCCAAAAGGAGACAGAGCGTCTTGTGGTCATCGAGACCGAAGGCGAAGGTATTGGCATCGGCGGATGCTGGAACATAGCCATTAACGACCCACGGTGCGGCGCAATAGCCATACAGCTCGACAGCGACGACGTGTACGCATATCCAAACGTTGTCCAAAAGATTGTGGACACCTTCATGCGTGAAAAATGCGGAATCCTTATCGGCAGCTACCGGCTGACGGACATCAACCTCAAGCCGCTTAACGACCTCATCATCGACCACCGCGAGTACACCGCAGAGAACGGTGTCAACAATGCCCTGAGGGTAAACGGCTTCGGCGCGCCGAGATGTTACCTCACAGAACTCGTCCGCATTAACCAGTTCAAGAATGTCAGCTACGGCGAGGACTATGACCTCTGCCTGAGGCTAAGCCGCCGGTACAAACTGACAAGGATTTTTGACGTGCTGTACCTGTGCCGACGCTGGGGCAAAAACTCCGACGCCGACCTCACGCCCGAAAAACTCAGCCGCTTTAACCGCATCAAAGACCGTTTCAGGACCGAGGAGATGCAGCGGAGGATGATATGAGCAATAGCCCGAGCGCAGTAATGCCGCCATTATAAAGCAGAAGCTCATATCCCATCTTGTATCCGCCGAACCACGCCTGCGAGTTCATGCTCAACACAAGGCAAATAAGCGGCGACAGTATGCAGACCACCGGCACATACTTGTCACGCACGACGCGCTTTGTATATAAGCCGAAGAAATACAGCCCCAACAGCGGGCCGTATGTGTAGCTTGCCACGACATAGACAGCATCGATGACGCTATTGTCGCCGATGACGCTGAACGCACAAATCAAAAGCCCCATCAGCACAGTATTGCCGACGTGGACATAATTCCTGACACAGCTGAGGCGTTCCTCGTCCATGCGCTTGTCGGCGCGGAGGATGTCCACGGTGAATGAAGTCGTCAAGGCCGTCACAGCCGAGCCAGCCGACGAGAATGCCGCCGCGATAAGCCCCACTACAAACAGCACGCCCACCGCCACCGGCAAGAAATGGCTGCCCTCAGCGTCGACACCTGTGGCAAGGTATGGGAAAAGCTCGTCAGCCTTGAGCGCATTACCGCCGATGTCCGTCAACTTACCGTCCACAAACAAGCCCAACTGCGCCGCGTACTGGTACAGCAACACGCCCAAAGCCAAGAACAGCAAATTGACCGGCAGAAAACTGAAACCATAACTTACAACGTTTTTCTGTGCGTCCTTCAAACTCTTGCAGCTCAAATTCTTCTGCATCATGTCCTGGTCGAGGCCAGTCATCGCAATCGTGGTGAACATTCCCGCAAAAAACTGCTTGAAGAAAAACTGGCGGTCGTTGACATCGTCAAAATACCAAATCCTCGACATCCCTGAATCCGCAATGGCGGAAACCATGCCGCCGAAGTCAAGCCCCAACTGCCGCCCGACATACCAGATGCACAACATGACTGCCATGATGAGCGACAAGGTTTGAATCATGTCCGTCCACACTAAGGTCTTCACGCCGCCCCTGAATGTGTAAAGCCACACTACAAGCATGGTCACAGCGACATTAAGCCAAAACGGAATCCCGAGGCCATTGAACACGATGAGCTGTAACACAATCGCCGTCAGGTACATCCTCACGCCACATCCCAAATACTTCGAAATCAGGAAAAAAGCCGCGCCAATCTTGTAGCTGCCATTGCCAAAACGCTGGTCGAGGTACGTGTAGATTGAACTGAGGTTAAGCCTATAATAAAGTGGCAACAGTATGTACGCAATCGCGAAATACCCCGCCACGAATCCCAACGCCATCTGCAAATACCCAAACTGCGAGGCGTTTACCATGCCCGGCACGGAGATGAACGTTACGCCGGAAATCGAAGTGCCAATCATCGCAATCGCGACGACATACCACGGCGACTGCCGCCCGCCGGTGAAAAAAGACTTCGAGTCGGTCTTCTTCTTGGTAGTTATGTAACTGACTACCAAAAGCATCATAAAATACAGCGCAATTATCGCTATGACAAGTGACGATGACATAATTTTAATTTTATATAATCACGGCGCAAATTTACAAAAAAAAACATTAACTCGCCTAACAGAACACAATAACTTAATTTGTATGAAAAATCATAAAATTCACATAAAGGAAACATCAGGTTATAAAAAAAATGCATAAATTTGCTGTCAGAATATAACACGCGTATTTATATCCAAAAACATAATCAAATTACAAAATTATCAAAAAGTTATGAAACGAATTTATCTGACAACATTAGCATTGGCTGTAGCAAGCGCAGTGCTATTCACTGGGTGCAAGGAATCCCTCGAAGACGACACGACTTCGGATTCGTCAAGCAGTTCAGGCTCAGGCTCGTCGACCGGCGTGACATCAGAGGAGACAACATCGGACGACAACATCAACGCCTCAGAATCTAAAGACGACTATACACTCGACTCCGACGTGACACACATCCACTGCCAAAACTCCTCATTCAACGTAGAGGGCAACACCTCCGCCGTTGACATAAAGACCTCGAGCGTCAAATGTGAAATCATCCAAAGCGGCACATTCTACATCGACGGCACACTCGACGACGGTCAAATCCAAGTCGACGCCGACAGCGCGACTGTGAAAATCGTCCTTAACGGCGTGACGCTCAACTGCTCCACAGAAGCCGCGCTCCGCGTGAAAGAATGTGAAAAGACCATCGTCACCATCGCCGACGGAACTACAAACACAATCACCGACGCGAAGACCAACGAAGACTCGGCTGCCGTATACAGCAAAAGATACCTCTCCTTCAACGCTGGCGAGGCTGGCACTGGAACTCTCAAAGTCACAGCCAACTGCGCCGACGGAATCGCAACGACAAAACAACTCGTCATTAACGGCGGCAAGTTCAACATAACCTCCGCCGACGACGCTATCCGTGGAAAACAGTGCGTCGTAATCCACGACGGCGACTTCACGATTAACGCCACCGGCGACGGCATAAAATCCACAAGCGAAGAATCCGGCTACGGATACGTCTCCATTGACAAAGGCACATTCAACATCACCGCAGCCGACGAAGGCATACAGGCGGAAAGCAACGTCGAAATCCAAGACGGCGACTTCACGATCACCTGCACAAACGGCAAAGGCATCGCCGGCTCGTCATTTGTCCACATCGTGAACGGCAAATACGAAATCACATCCTCCGCCGCCGACGGAATCCACTCCGGCTCAGGCTACGTGAAACTTGACAATGGCACATACACCATCTCATCTCCCACCGACGGCATACAAGCCGAAGGCAACCTCACCATCGAAAACGGAACATACACAATCACGAAAGCCGACAAGTGCATCTCCGCCCTCGGCAACATAACCATCAACGGCGGAACATTCACCCTCACACCCACCACAACTGGAAGCGGCGAAAGCGGCTCTGGACACGGCATCACATCAAAAAAGAACGACAGCGAAGTCCGCGTCGGCAATGTCACAATCAACGGCGGCAACATCAACATCACCCAAAGCTATGAAGGCATCCAAGGCGTTATCATCACCGTCAACGACGGCGTAATCTTCGTCAACTCCTCGGACGACTCATTCAACGCATCCAACGGCACAAACCAAATGGGCGGTGGCGGCTTTGGCGTTCGTCCCGGTCAACAGACAACCACCACCACGACGACACCCGTCCTCTCATTCAACGGCGGCTTTGTCTGCGTGACAAGTAAAGGCGACGGCGTGGACTCCAACGGCGAGCTGAACATCACGGGCGGCATATTGCTCGTCTCCCAAAACGGCACAGCAAACGAGCCTCTTGACGCTGGCGACGGCTACGAACCCAAAATCACCGGCGGCACAGTCATAGCAGTCGGCTCACAAGGCATGGCGTCCGCACCGAGCGCGACACAGACCACAGTATTCGCCTCGCTCACCGGCTCTGCCAACACGACACTCGCCATAAACGACGCATCTGGTAACAATATCATGGCATGGAAAGTGCCACAGGCATACCAAGTCGCCACAATATCCGCACCTGAACTCGGCTCGGCGGCATACTCCTTCATCACAAACGCAACCGTCACCGGCAAAGAATACGTATCAGGCTCAGGATTCTACTACCCCGCGACATCCGCCACTGGCACGACCTCCACAACAATCACACTGTCCAACGGCTCAGTCACCTCAAGCGGCAACTCCGGCGGTCAATTTGGACCCGGTGGTCAAGGCGGTCCAGGCGGCAATGGTGGCTTCCCTGGCGGCTGGTAAACATGATTTGATAGATTTCCGTCCGTAAGGACGCCCATGAACAAAAAATAGGGGAAAAAGCCGTTTTCATTTAAACCTTTTTTAACTTAATGGGTCTTAAACCTTAAACGGCTTTATTCCTAAACGAATTGTCGCAATAAAACATGAAATCATGGACAAAAACATATTGGACAAGTTCACAGGCATTGGTCTTGGCGACATCGGGAAAGCTAACTTCATGAACAGAATCGACACGAAGTTTCCACTAAGGTCGGAAATACTGTTCACGAAAATACTGCCCGAAATTTCAGACGAATACTACATCGTCGAAATCGAAGGCCTGAGATACATGGAATATAAGACCGTTTACTTCGACACACCGGACAATATGTTCTACACGACCCACCACAACGGAAAGAAAGACCGTTACAAGGTGCGGAAGCGCATGTATGTCGATACAAAAACGTCGTTCCTTGAAATAAAGCACAAGAACAACAAAGGCAAGACCAAGAAGAAAAGGATAGAGATTCAGTCGGACTTATTCCAGATATTCCCCGACGAATACGACTTCCTGTCGAAGCACATCCCCTGCGACCCGCAGACGCTTAAGCCGACTATCGAAAACCACTTCCACCGCATCACCCTCGTAAGGAAAGACATGGGGGAACGGTGTACAATCGACTGCGAACTCGGGTTCCGGGATTCCTCGGGCGGCCACGAGACAGACCATTTCGCAATGGTCGAACTCAAACACGAGGCGGGTGCGCCAAAGTCGCCGCTGCAGAAAGTCCTCGCCAAATACGGCGTAAAGCAATCGGGCTTCAGCAAATACTGCATCGGCCGCGTCCTGAACGACCAGCCGGGCATAAAGAAAAACCTGTTCAAGGTAAAAATCCATATGCTCCAAAAGCGGCTCAGGAACGCACTCTGACACCCAAAACTTTCAACATAACCACATTATCAAAAAAAAAGTAAAAAAAAATGTTCTTATTAGATATACTACAAGACGCAGATACCCAAAATGCGGGTATCGAAAGCCTCAAGTTCTACAACATGAACCTGATCGACTTCCGCGATTTCGGAAAACTGTTTTTCCGCCTATTGTTCAACATCGGCGTACTCTTCGTGCTGATTAACGTCATCTACGGCAAAGGCCGCAGGGAGTTCACATTCACGTACTACGCGCTCGGAACAGCAATCTTCCTGATGTGCTTCCTTCTCGAAGACGTCAAGCTCGAGCTCGGCTTCGCGCTCGGTCTGTTCGCAGTATTCGGCATACTGAAATACCGAACCGACCCAATTCCAATCCGCGAGATGACATACCTCTTCGTGGTAATCGGAATCGCAGTGCTTAACGCGCTCGCCAACAAGAAAGTCAGCGTCGCAGAACTCGTCCTGACAAACGCCGCAATACTCTTGTGCGTCTACCTGCTCGAAAAGTTCCTCATCAAGAGCGAAGGCCACATCGACCTGATATACGAAAAAATCGAAAACATCAACGTCGAGAAGAAAGCCGAACTGCTCAAAGACCTCGAAGCGCGCACCGGACTTAAGGTAAAAAGGTTCGACTTCGTGAAGATCGACTTCCTCAAGGACATTGCGCAACTGAGGGTGTACTACGACAAGACGGCACTGCCCAAAGACGACCACTAAAAACAGGAGGAGGAAAGAATGATGAAAAAAGCATTAATCCTGATGGTCGCCACGATGATGACCGTCACAGCCGCCAAGGCGCAGGACACAGAAAACCGCCTGTCGCTATACCTCGGCGCAGGAATTGAAAAGGAACTGAACGACAAGTTCTCCGCCGGCATAGATCTCCAGGGACGCTTTTGCGGCGACCCGAAGTCACAGGAGTTCCTGATAAGGCCGTCGGTAGAGTTCTCGCCGGTCAAGTACTTCTCCATCGGCGCGGAATACCGATGGGACATGGAGCACGATGCCGAGGAAAAGACGACAGACTGGCAGGGACGACTTGGACTCTCCGCGAAGGGAAAGGTCAGCATTAACCACTTCAAACTCGAAGCGAGGGTTAAATACTGCAACTACTCCGGAGACTACGCATACTGGGACACCGACAAGAGCGTCTCGGACACTGCAAAACTGAACTACTTGAGGTTCAAGATTCAGGCAGGCTATAAGATAAAGCCGCTGAAGATGACCCCGTATATTTCATACGAACTCTTTGACAACCTGACGCGAGGAAAGATAGACCGGCTGCGCTACACTGTGGGAGTAAAGAAGAAACTCGGCAACTCGACCCTGTCCTTCGAATACATGCTCTACCAGAAGTTCAGCCGCTACACCGTAAAGAAAGGAAACCGCAAGGACGACATCAACGGAAACATCTTCGCGCTTAGCTATAAGTACACAATACCGTACAAACCCAAAGAAACTGAATGAGATATGAAAACACATAATACTAACACATAAAACGTTATTTCAATCATGAAATGTATCGCAATTGATAACGATGCAAAGTCACTCGAGCAGATTGCCAGCTACATCGAGAACACACCGACCTTGCAACTCGTGGCTAAATTCGGAAAAGCCCCACAGGCGCAAGCGTTCCTCAGCAACAGCAAGAACGATGTAGACCTCGCATTCGTGGACACCGACCTGGCCGAAATAAATGGCATCGACCTCGTAAAGACGCTCATCGACGCGCCTCTGATAATCTTCGCCTCCAAAGACAAAGAACGCGCATACGACGCCATTAAGTTTGGGGCGGTGGACTTCCTCCTAAAGCCCATCTCCTTCGACGACTTCAAGGCCTCGGTCAAAAGAGCCGAAATATCCTACGAAGACCGGCAAAACCGAATGATGCAACAGGCCCGCTCGTCCACATTCGAATGTAACGGACGGTTCATCTTCATCAAGAGCGAATACAAGGTCATGCGCATCAACCTCGACGACATCAAGTTTGTAGAGTCGATGAGGGAATACGTAAGGTTCCACGTCGCGGACGGCCGCCCGATAATGAGCCTGCTCACAATCAAGGCCGTGGAGAACTACCTGCCGAAAGAGAAGTTCATGCGCGTACACCGCTCATACATCGTCAACCTCGACAAGATTGACGTGATAGAAAGAGCCCGCATCGTATTCGACAACGATACATTCATCCCGATTAGCGAACAGTACAAGGACCGATTTCAAACGTTCTTGGACAAAAACTTTGCGCAATAAGCACGTAGTTATCTTGGGCAACTAAAAGAAATCCCTCCTTTGCACGGAAGTAAAGGAGGGATTTTTTTGTGTGGATGCTATCCTCTATGATTTCACTTCCACAGCCTCAAAAAGCCGTGCCGTCGGGATTAACGATGTCAATATCGCCGTGTCGTCCGCTACGGGCTTCTTTGACCGATGGGGGAAGTTCGCTGATAGGTTCGTCGTTCCCCGCAACTGTCTTGACAGCCGTTTCATACCTGCCCTTTAAAAAATCCATCGAGTCCATTACAACAACTGTTCTTTAATTTGTTTGATTTTGCAACTCTCTATGCCAATCTGAGTATTTCATAATTGGCGACAAAGTTAATGATTTTTTGAAAAAAGTCCACACTCTAACCAACTTTGTTTTCGGAGTTCTTATAAAACTTCCTGTCCGTCTTGCCGTTATAAGTGCGCTTGATTTCGTCGGTCTGTTCGTAGTAGAATGGAACCTTGTAGTTTTCGAGGCGGGATTTGAGCTGTTTGGCAATAGCCCTGATGTCGGCGGGAGTGTCGTCTGAAACGAAGAACAACTTAATCACCGTGCCCAAAACTGGATGGACGGCTGGCGCACAAACGCAATCCTTGACCTGCGGCAGCGACATCGCCACATTCTCAACTTCCGTGGGCGCGACCTTAAATCCGCCAGTGTTGATTACATCATTCTCACGACCAAAGAGAACCAGCATCCCCTCGTCGTCAATCTTGCCAAAGTCGGACGTGAAAATCGTGCCGTCGCGCAGGACGGACTTTGTGAGGGCTTCGTCGCCAGCGTATCCGCTCATCAGCGTGTCGCCTTTGCACGAAATCAAGCCCTTGTCGGTGATGATGATTTCAGAATGGCTCATCGGCCTTCCGAGACACCCTTGGCGGCATCGTCCGTCGTTAAAATTATACGTCGATATAATCCCTGTTTCCGTGGAAGCGTATGTGTTATAAAGACGGCTTTTCGGCAAGACCTCACACAACAACTGCATGTCGGACTGCATGATAGGTGCCGCGCCAGTTTCTATAAAGTCAATCTTGTCGGCATATTGTGCGAGACGTTTGGCGTTCAATTTCAGCAGAATCCTTATCGCCGACGGCACAAGGAATGTGGCGACCTTGGCGTATGGCAAGTCCATCGCCGCAAAGAGTTGAGAAACGTCCTTCATGCCTTCAGTAATGGCGAGCGTTGCGCCAAGCATCAGTACGGGATAAAGTTTTGAAAGGCTGCCGATGTGGTTGAGCGGGCCTGTTATGATGAACAACAAATCCTCTGTAAATCCCTGGCCCTCAATCAAGTTTTCAGCATTGGCAAGTATGGTTCTGTGGCTAATCATCACGCCCTTCGACTTGCCGGTCGTGCCAGTCGTGTAGAGTACATCGGCTGTGCCATCGGGAACGCTGCACGACGAAAGTTTTGTGTCAATCTCATGAAAAACATCGTCGGGCGTGTCCTTTTCAAGCGGCGCGGCCACAAGTCCAGCCCTATGCAACGCAAAGTATTTTACCAAAAACTCGGCATCTTGTGACGCTCTGAAAACATGAATCGGAAAGCGCGTGTCCTTAAAGTTTTGCTTTAAATAGTCGGACTTCTCGTCAATCCTGTCCGACAGTTCCTTGTACGTGACGCTTTGACCGCCACAAAACACAGCGATTTTGTTTGGCGTGGCTTGCGCGTGCTTTTTTATGTAGTCGGCAAGAATCATTTATTTTTAAGTTTGGATACGACGAGTTCCGTAAGGCTGTCGATGGACATGAATTTTTTTGGCGTTGCGTCGGACGAGTCGAGTGTTATTCCAAATTCGTCGGACAACACGGTCAATATCAGCGTTATAGTGAGCGAGTCAAGTTCGCTGAACAGGAACTTGGACGAGAGGTCGACAGTGGGCGGGAGTTCCCTTTCTAACAGACTTAAGATTTTTTCTTTCATTGCTTTGTGGTTATTATGTTCGTTCAATAGACATTATAAAAGCCTCAGAATAAAGCGGTTGGAGATTGTCGACACCAAGACGGTGCATCAGTTCGCGGAGACGCGGCGACGTTTCGTAGTGGCAACCGACCAGGACATTTTTGCACTGTCCGGTAACGAGCAGGTTTTCAGCGTCTTTCATCGCCAAATCCATCGACTTTTCGCCGTGGGAGAACGTCGTATTGTAGCCGTGGCACTTGAGGTACGCGGCGATATTGCTGCCGATGGTGTTGTGGGTGCTTTGCATGAAATACGACGGCTTTTGAGTAGTTTCGCCCTCCGTGGCGAGTTGGTCAAGCAGATATTCGGTGTACTCCCAACATCCTAACGATGTGGCAGTTATGATTGCGTCGGGCTTTTCGATGCCGGCATTTTTAAGAGCCTTGAGCGACGTGAGCAGCGACACCCTCAAAATCTGGTTCATGCGGCGGTATTCCGCAGGTTTGAGGTATTGCTTTATCTCGTCGATTTCGCCATTGTCAGTGAACTTGTGATGTCCTGCAACGGTGATTTGACTGTGCAAGTCGTAATGCCGAACCTCGCCAGTGGTCGGTGCGCTCGAAAAAATCAGCGTGCTGTCGTTACCGCCAAAGCCAAACGAGCTGCACATCACGTTTTTCAACGACGTGCGAAATCCACTTGCCACTGGCGTAATGCAGCCATCGTCAGCAGATTTAAATCCAAGGTTTTGAGGCACATAGCCATTATCGAGAGCCATGATGCAAATCACAGCCTCTATCGCGCCCGATGCGCTTGTGGTGTGTCCGGTAAAAGGTTTTGTACTTGACACTGGCGGAATCGCGTCGGGAAAGGCACGGCGCAGGGCATTGCTCTCGCTGAGGTCGTTGTTTGGCGTGCCGGTGCCGTGCGCGTTGATGTAGTCAATCTGCGACGGACTCAGCCCCGCCGACTTCATGGCGTCCGTCATCGCCAAGTATGCGCCCTCGCCGTCGGGCGAAGATGCCGTCTGATGGTACGCATCACATCTATTCGCATATCCTGTGAGATACGCCTGGACTTTTGCGGCGCGTTTTGTGCCGTTATTCACATTCTCCAAGACCACAAACGCCGCGCCCTCGCCAAGGTTGAGCCCGGCTCTCTTACCGTCAAACGGCCGGCATTGCTCTTTGTCGAGAATCATCAACGAATTGAAGCCGTTAAGGTGGAACCTTGTCAACGCCTCGCCGCCGCCCGCAATCACGATGTCGGCTTTATTAGCCTTGAGCAGTTCCGCGCCGGTGATTATCGCGTTTGCCGCCGACGAGCAGGCAGTGGCAATCGTCATCGACTCGTCCACAAATCCAAAATACTCCGCAACGCTCTCCGTGCAGTCGCCGGTCTGATGATGGAGCAGGATTTTTACATTGTCAGGCTCGCTGTCCAACGTCGCCCAGACATTCTCCGTCAAATCCATCCCGCCGACTGTCGTCCCCACAACGAGGACGACACGCCGCCTGTGCAATTCTTCATCGTCGATACCGGCCTGGCGGATTGCGTCACGAATTGCATATATCATAAATAACGCCGTGCGGCTCAGTATCTTATCCTTGGCTATGTGAAGTTTTTCTTTAAAGAAATCGTTTGAGCGTTTGACCTCGCCGCATAGCAGTTCTTTATGGGACGTGCGGAGATATTCCGGGACGGCGACGCCGCTCTTAGCGTCCATTATCGACTGCCACACCTCATGCTCGTCGATGCCAATCGCCGAAACTATGCCTTTCCCTGTTACCGCTATGCACATGGAGGTTATTTTGTACGGTTTTTGCTTACATACTCCGCCATCGTCCTGATACTCTGGAAAATGGCTTTACCTTCCGACGCATCTTTCAGCTTAATGCCATACTTTTTCTCCATGAGCACAATGAGTTCGAGCGCGTCTATGGAGTCAAGTCCGAGACCCTCACCAAAAATATTGTCGTCGGGCGAAATATCCTCCGGGGACATTTCCTCAAGATTAAGAGTCTTTATGATTTCCAGTTTAAGTTCCTCGATAAGTTCTTCCATGGTCATTTTGTGATTTTGCTTTCGATATAGTCGCAGAAGTCTTTCATTGTCAATACAGTAGCCATCTCCTCCGACTTAATCTTAAAGCCGAAGTATTTTTCCACGATAACTACAATGTCCACCAGGTCAAGGCTGTCGATGCCCATGTCCTCCTTAAGCCGGGCGTCCGTCGTTATCTTGTCCTGCTCTATTTCAAGTTCCTCTACCAAGAACTTTTTTATAGTTTCTTCTACTTCTGTTCGTGTCATCTTGTCCTGATTATATGTTTTTTTGTTTACATTTTATAATGCTGTGCCCCTGTCCAAGGTTGTCGTAGATTTCCTCAATCTCCAGCCCCGCCTTCTCGATGCAACTCTGCAAATCTTCGGTGTTGTACATTTTGGAGTTTCCATTGGCAATCGCCGAAAAATACAGGCTCGTCATCGTCAGGCAGAATGTCGCCGGTTCAAAACGCTGCCTGTCCCAAACCGTCTCCATGATGTAGACCCTTGTGCCAGGCGACATGGCGGCTTTTGCCTTTTGGAGTATACAGACAATCTGTTCCATGCTGAAACAATCGAGGAACTGGCTCATCCAAATTGCGTCGAGACCGCCCTCGCGCGGTGGGATTTTGCTGTCGGGGTCGAGTATGTCGATGCCAACGCCCGAAATCCGATTCTCGCCGTTTTTGCCCTTGATGTTTTCCTTCAGCATCTCGATTTGGGCTGGCAGGTCTATGACCGTGACTTGGACATCACTGTCACTCTCCACGCACTTCAACGCCCATTTGCCGGTGTTGCCGCCGATGTCGTACAGGGACTTGACGTTGTTTTTCCGTAACACAATCTCCACAGCCTCATCGAACGACGAGTCGCTGTAGAAATGGTCGAAGTCAAACCAGCTTTTCTTCGCTTGGTCAGGCAGTTGGGACAGCCCTTGATAAACGGTCGGCCAGTCGCCAAAAGTCTTTAGGCCTTCAGGTTTGCCATTGAGGAGCGATTCTTCAAGGCGGTACCACCCGAGATAGTTGACATCGTGGCTGAACGCCATGTTGACCTTTGCGGCGTTGTCGTTCAACAAGAACCACCCGGTCTTTGAAATCGAGAACCGTTCCGTTTCAGGGTCGACGTATGTCGTGCCGATGCTTAGCGATGCCTCGAGAAGGCATTTGACGGCGTAGTCCGAAAGCCCGGTCTTTTTCACGATGCCGTCCCTTGTTAACATTCCATCATTGTCGCGTATCAAATCGAGTATGCCAAACTTAATGATGAGCCTCGTCGCCTGGAAAACCGCCGGCGCAAATGCGATGAACTCGGCAAGCCTTTGAGCCTGCCGGGCGTTGAGTTGTTCCTTGGTGTATGGCTCCAATGCCGGTGAAAGGTGCATTTTATTTAGATTTTTTTATGATTATTGCAGAATTTGTACCGCCAAAGCCAAACGAGTTGCTGAGCACAGCGTCCACCCGCGTCTCTACCGTGGCAGGCGCAAGGTTAAGTTTGCGCGAATACTCGTCGGGGTTGTCGAGGTTGATGTTAGGAGCCACAAAACCGTTCTGCATCATTATTGCCGAATACACAATCTCGCTTGCCCCAGCCATCCAACATTCGTGGCCAGTCATTGATTTTGTGGAACTTATCAAAGCCTTTGTCCCTCCGAAAACCCTGTCCAACGCAATCGCCTCGTACATGTCGCCCTGCTGTGTCGAAGTGGCGTGGGCGTTGATATAGTCGATGTCACTGACACCGACACGCGCATCGTCCAATGCCCGCCTCATCGCTGTCTCGCTGCCCTCGTCGCTCGGTTTAGATATATCGCCACCATTGCCGGAAAATCCGTATCCGGCGACTTCCGCAATGATGTCCGCGCCGCGCTTAATGGCGTGGTCGTAACTTTCCAAGACCAATGCAGCCGCCCCGCCTGACGGCACAAGCCCGTCCCTGTCCCTGTCAAACGGACGGCTCGCCTTCTCGGGGTGTGCGGTATTGACAGAAAAAACCGCAAGCGCGTCGAAGGACGCCATGGAGTAATAGTTAGTCTCCTGCGCACCGCCACACAGCACGACGTCCTGCATACCTTGCTTAATCAGCATGTAAGCCAAACCGATTGAGTGGCTGCCGCTCGCGCACGCCGCACTTACTGTGAAATTAATGCCACGGAGATGGAATATGGAACTGAGGTTCATTGTGACAGTGGAGTTCATCGACTTCAGCACCGCGCCGTATCCCAACATCGCCGTGTCATGCTTTTCTTCCATGATTTTGTACGTGTCGATAACCGGCTCGGCCGTAGAGTCGCCACCAAATATGCAGCCTACCTCGTTAAACCGCAGATAATCGTCGTCGATGCCAGCCTGACTGAACGCCTGACGCGCCGCCATGTACGCATATTGAGCCTGCTCCGGCATTCCGACCCTTGTATGGCGGTCGAGCATCGCCTTGGTAATCAGAGGCTTGTCGACAATACCGGCAAGCGGCGACCTGTAACCGTACCTGACCCTCTCCTCGAAGAATCCAATCCCGGATTTCCCGTCATAGAGGTTTCGCCTTACGGTATCAATGTCGTTGCCTAAACACGACCAAATCCCCATACCGGTGATTACGACACGATTGTTCATCTGCGAAGCGGATTATCTTTCTTAAATGTTAATACTCACAGCGTCCATTATTGCGGGACGGCATTTTGCACCGCAAAGATATTAAATAAAACTGTTGATGCTAAATTTTTTTCATTAAATTTTGCTTAAGACGGCGCCCGCTTTGACAATCTCGAGAATTATCAATAAATTTACGGCGATAAAAATTGTGCAAACAAAATGTCAAGACTCATCATAACATCGCTGCTGTTGCTTATAATGCACACCGCAGCCGCGCAGGAAGAAATCCGACTTTGGCAAAAGCCTTACGACGACTACCGCAAGTCTGCCGTAAGGCTCTACGCCTATCCCGCGCCCGACAGCATCAACACCCACGCCGCCATAATCTTCTGTCCCGGCGGCAGTTATTGCTATTTGGCGAAGAAGAACGAGGGACACGACCCCGCAAAATTGTTCAATCATTATGGGTTCAACACCTTTGTCCTGATTTACCGCCGTGGTCTAAAAGGAAACCGCTATCCGTCACAGATTCAAGATTTGCAGAAGGCGATGCGTTATGTCGCCGACAATGCCGCAAAATACGGCATCGACACGTCGTTGATTGGAATGAAGCCGCTGACTGGCACAAGGATTTCGTGTTTTGGTTAAACAAATGCTTTAAGATGGGATTGACGTGGCATTAGTCCTCACGCCTTGTTGAACTTTTCTTTCGGCTTCTTGCAGCGGGGGCAACGCCAGTCGTCGGGAAGGTCGTCAAACGCCACGCCGTCGTGTTCGGCAGGGTCATAGACGTAGCCGCAGACCGAGCAGACGTACTTGCCGGATTCTTTTTTCTTAGGAATGATTATATTTGTCGTCTTAATTTTTCCCGCACTCAATCACTGCCTCGTAAATCCTCTTGCCGTTGTAATCAATCCATTCGGGCTTCTCTTGGACGGTCTTTTCTTTTAGGAATGAAAACGTTACGAGGTAGCCTTCTGAGTGGTTGCGGGCGTCGAGGTATTCCGAGAGTTGGTCGCGACCCGAAAGTTCGTATTCGGTGCCGTGCCAAATTTTGAGTTCCACAACGTATTCCTTGTGGTTGTAGGTGATTACCAAGTCCATACGCGAGCCGTCGTCGTTTTCGGGCTCGGAATAGTAAAAGCCTGAGCCGTTGATGATTGGTTTCAGGAAACAGAGGAACATGAAACGTCCCTCGCGCTCGATGAAAGTCATCTGACCGACTTCGGCTTTTTGCTTTGTTTCCTTGCGGCGTTTCATAATGTCGGCAAAACGGTTGATAATCAGCGGCATGTTAAGGTCGCCCTGTCTGTCAGTATATGCCCTGATATTGGAATCCAACAAGAGCGTTTTCAGCTGGCTTTCAGCAACAAAGTAGTTGATAAGCATCTGTTGGAAAATCAAGTTGTGGATTTCAACCCTGCCCACCGCGTTTTTCTTGATGATTGAAAACATGTTGGCGAATTTCATCGTCTGATTGTTGGGGGCGAAAGGCACGGAAAAATTTTCCATTATGACCGCCCTGATAAAGGCTTTCAACTTCGGATATGTGTCAAGATTTTTTGTCATGCTTTCCGACAAGTTTGATTCCGTGGTTATGATGCTTTTTGCCGCTTTTAAAACGCCGTCTTTCGTCCAATCTCTGTCCAAATTCTCGTCAATTTCCTTGCAAATTCCGCTCACCAAAACGGGATAGCCGGAAGTATATTTGTAGATTTCTTCAGAAATCTCTTTGATGTCGAACCCGATGTGGTTGTCATTCTCGTAATCGACAAGCATAGTGCTGATTTCCTGCGGGTTGAAGGTCATGTCGAGTTTGTAGTCGGCGGCCACGTTCCACGGTGGATTGTATTGATGTTCTTCTTCGGGACGGATTTTCACTTTCAGGTTTTTGACATCATAGACACCCGCAAGAATCACCGACCAAAATGTGGAATCGTAGTCCTTGAACTTTTCGCGGTCGAGGTACATGTTGCGCAACATGGCGAGGAAGCGGACAAAGACATTGTTGTTGCTTGCCTGGTCAACCTCGTCGATTGCCAGCACAACCTTTTTGTCGCACTTTTTGCAGAACTCTTTGATTTTGTCCGCCAAAATATCGAAGTCAAGGTCTGGAATCTGTTTCACATTTTCCCAAAAACCGATGATGCTTTTGTCGTCCACCTTTTCACAAGCGTTGATTACTTTTTTGCAAAAATACTTGCAAAAATTTATTGTTGTCGTCCAGTCCTCGTCCGAATACCTTTCGAAGCTCGACGGAATCACAAAATACCTGTCGCTCAAATGGTCGTATATCCAGTTGAGCGAGGTGCTTTTTCCGAACTGCCGCGCACGGGTGATGGTGAAATAGTTGCCGTTGTCGATGAGCCGCTCAAAGACTTTCATCTTCTTCGTGGTATCGACCATATAATGACGAGCCGGGTCGCAGGTAACTGCCGTGTTGAATAGTTTTGCCATATCGTTTTGCGATTTTTTTTCTTTGTCGCAAAGGTAAATAACTTTTCTTTAACCGCAAAACCCCTCAACTTTTTTTTGCCAATCGCACATCCAACTCATCGTCGCAATCGAAAAACACTTCAAAATCAAGTTCACATCCGCCGAAATCCTCTCGTGGAAGAATGTCGGCGAGTTGGTGGACAATATCAAAAAGAAAATCTGAAAATGGAATTCAACTCACTGAGTTTCTTGATGTTTTTTGTGCCGCTGTTTGTGGCTTACCACTTGTTCGGCAAAAACGTCAAGATACAGAATATTATTCTACTCGTTGCAAGTTATGTTTTTTACGGAATTGCGGACTTGAAAATGATTCCCGTGATTGCCGTGATGACCGTTGCAATGTTTGTTCGACACACCTGTTTATAAATATTATGCGGACAGCCTGTCAAGCAATACCTTGTCGGCATTATATATCAAAAAGGACTCTCTTTTGTCGGCACACAAGGACATTGTTTTTCTGGATTATTACTATGACAGAGAGAATTTTACGAAAGAAGATTTCCGCGACCTATCAATTCATTTACGACCACAAGGTGCATACAAACTCACCCGGATGCTCAACGATTCGATACGCAAATGGGAAGGTCATTCGATGACACCTTGATGCAGTTGTTCGACAGGGAAAATCAAATCCCAATCCTCGCCCCAGACGATATTGCCGTTTTCAATTTTGAAGGCGGCAAATTGTTTAGGGTCGAGGTATTTGTTGTATTGAGGGTGAGGATGTTTGCGGATATAGCCGCCGATGTCAACGGTTTGCCGCGTGTTGTCGTTGAAAAACAGCAACACCGACAAATTGCCAGCGATTTCAGCGTTGGTTGTGTGTAGGTTATTCATCATAAGGCAAAGTTATACATTTGAAATGAGAACGCAAATTTTTTTTTGATAAAATTTTTGAACGATTCGACATGGAAAACTCAAAACTTGCGGTCGAAATGTTGGAAATCAGGCAGTCGCTTTCCGATTTGGACGACAAGGGTGCCGATGCCGTCGCAAAAATCGGCGATTGCGTAACGAAATCCGAACTGTCAAATATTTTGCTCGAAATCACATTTTTCAGCGACAACACGGGCAAGGCACTTCACAAAGTTGAGTTTGACGATTTTCGCGCTGAATATCCGTCGTTGAAAATCTACCTCAAAACCACCGACGGCAAAATCCACGACCGTTTTATCGTTGTAGATTACGACACCAAGACCGAAAAAATCTACCATTGCGGCGCGTCGTCAAAGGACGGCGGCAGAAAAGTTTCGACCATAACGCTTCTTTCCGACAATGCGCTGTACTCGCCGCTATTTGCGCAAATAATTGGAAATCAAGAGTTGGTGTTAGGGTGAAGATCGCTAAACTCATTTCCCCTCTTCCGCTTTCCCGTCCTTAATCACCACAATCTTGTCTGCGCCGGCGACTGTGCGCATGCGGTGGGCGATGAGAATCACCGTCTTGCCGGCTATCAGTTTTGAAAGCGATTGCTGGATAAGTGTCTCATTCTCAACGTCGAGCGAGGCCGAGGCTTCGTCCAAGAGGATTATCGGCGCGTCCTTCAAAAACGCACGCGCAATCGAAATCCGCTGACGCTCGCCGCCCGAAAGTTTCTTGCCGTTCTCGCCAATTACCGTCTGCCACTTATCAGGCAGATTTTCAACAAATTCCGTGCAGTTGGCAAGCGCGGCGGCACGTTTGACTTCATCGTCGGTGGCGTTCTTGTTGCCAATCCTGATGTTTTCCAAAACAGTGTTGTTGAACAAAGTAACGTCCTGAAAAACAATCGAATACAGGCTCATCAACTTTTCTGGCTCAACCTTCGAGATGTCCTGGCCGCCGACAGTTATCCTGCCCGAATCGACGTCCCAAAAACGCGCCGCAAGCCTCGAAACAGTCGTCTTGCCGCTGCCCGAAGGCCCGATTAACGCCGTTACCTCGCCCTGTTTCGCCGTAAAACTTACACCGTCAAGCACTTTCCGACCGTCCTGATACGAAAACTTAACGTCCTGAAAATCAATGTCCCCGCCGCTTACCTTCAAATCCTCGCTGCCCGTCATTTCCTTGTGAAGAAGTATCGAATTGAGCCTTTCGCAGTTGACATCAAGCGAAATAATCGCCGCAAAATGTTCCAAAGAAGTCAAAAGCGGGTCGTAAAGCCGCGCCGCGATTATCAGGAAAAGAAAGAAATCCAAAACCGTCAAATCGCCTGATTTTAAATACATTGCGCCGAAAAGTGCCGTCGTAGCGATGCCGAGTTTCAAGAGCATTTCGGCGTTTGTTACAAAAATTCCCGTGCCGAGTTCGTTCCAAAGCATACGTTTTTCAACGTCCTTTATTTTCGCCTTAACTTCCTGAAAATAACCGTCTTCCGCATTGTTTTGACGCAAATCCCTCACCGTGTCGAGACATTCCTGAATTTTTTCGGTCATTTCGACGGCGGCGACACTTTTTTTCTTGCCCAGACGGTACTGAACTTTTTGCGAAAAAGCCACAATCAAAAGGCTCAACGGCAGCACCCAGACCGCCGCCAAAGCCATCTTCCAATTGACAAAAAACAGACACGCCGACAATATGCAAGTGCTTATGATAGAGCCAATTAACTGCGGGATGAAATGCGACGAAGCCTGTTCGATGCTCGCCGCGTCGTCCATCAGTGCCGAGGTCAAATCGGCATCGTCTTTCTTCGCAAAAAACGACAGCGGAAGTTTCCGCAATTTTTCCGCCAGCGCGACACGCCTTACGCCGCTCTCTTTGTAAGTGGAATAAAAACACGAATTGTACTGCCAAACGGCCGTCAAAACCATCAATGCAATCCAAATGCAAATACCTGACACATAGAAAGTTGCGTTATCAGCCAACGTCCCCGCCAAAATGTCCTTAATCAGCATATAAAGCAAAAAGACCGGCGAAAACAACGTCAGATTGTAAAAAACATTTGCAACAGAGGCAATTATCATTGACTTTGCGCCCTCGTCGGAAAGCGCGTATTTTTGCTGAAGGTTTGTCATTTCCACTTTACTTTTTAAGATTTGATTTTCCAATTTGCGGATTCGTTGTATTCGTTCCACATTTTGGCATAAATACCTTGATTGTCAATAAGTTGCTGATATGTGCCGCGCTCTGCGACTTTGCCCTCTTTAAGCACGAAAATCTCGTCGCAATCCACAATCGTGGAAAGCCGGTGCGCGATTTTAATCACCGTCTTGCCCTTGGAAATCTCGCGGAACGCTTCCTGAACTTTTTCCTCGTTTTCGGGGTCGGCAAACGCGGTCGCCTCGTCAAGCACGAGAACCGGCGTGTTCCTCAGCATAACTCTCGCAATAGCAATGCGTTGCTGTTCGCCGCCGCTGAGGTAAGTGCCTTTTGAGCCAATCACGGTGTCAAGTCCGGCAGACAATTTTGCGATGATGTCGGCGCAACGTGCCTTTTCGATTGCAGAATTTATTTCTTCGCGCGTGGCATCGGGCTTGGCGATTTTGAGGTTGTCCAAAATACTGGTTTTCAACAGCTTGGAATCCTGAAAAACGAAAGACACGATTTCGGAAAGATTTTCTTTTTTGATGTCCTTGACGTCAACGCCGCCGATGAGGATTTTGCCGCCTGAAACGTCCCAAAACCTTGATACAAGGCTTGCAGCGGTGGTTTTTCCGCCGCCCGAAGGCCCCACGAAAGCGACGTTGTGTCCCGAGGGGATTTTGAGCGAAATGCCGTCCAAAGCGTTTTTCTGTGCGCTGTCGTAACGGAACGTAACATCTTGAAACTCAACGGAATTATCTTTCGGAAGTTGAGGTTTTTCGGGTTCGGGGTTTTCATTGACAGCCATCAAGTCGCCTATCCGCCCGAGTGCCGTCCCGACTATCATGTCAGCCTCGGAAGAATGCATCAACTTATTGAGAGTTACCGAGATAACGGGCGTAAAAATGATGTAGAACATCAGGTCTGAAAAGAATTTCGGGGCGGCGGCGTTTTGGGCGTTGTAGAGCGCGACGGCAATCAAAATCGCAAACGCCGAGTTGATGACCACCGTGTAAGATGTCATCGGAATCCGGAACCTGTTGGTGTAACTTATAGTAAACTTTTCGTAATCGTCGATTGACTTTTTGAACCGCTTGAAAGAGAACACCGATTGGCCGAAAGTTTTAACGACGGGTATGCCCCTGACGTATTCCACGGCCTCTTTTGTCATGTTTTCGAGGGCGGCGTTGTAGGCGGCGACGTCTTTTTTGAGGTTTTTGCCGACCATGAACATGTACATTATGCAAAATCCTGCGGCGACGGTGGCGATGCACAGCAAGCCGATTTTCCAGTCGAAATAGATGAGAAATCCAATCATCGCGATTGGCGTTGTGATTGCGACGGCGCGGTCGGGCAGGATGTGCGCCATGAAATTTTCCATCGCCGCCGACGAATCGGTGATGATTTTGCGGATTTTGCCGCTGCCGGTGTTTTCGATGAATCCGAGCGGCATTCTGAGGACTTTTTCGACGCATTTTTCGCGGATGTTGGCGACGGTTCTGAACGCGCCGATGTGAGAGCATGCCAACGCGCCGAAATAGACCATCATTGCCGACGTTGCGATTTTGACCGCCGTAAAGCCGTAGTCTTCAATGTTTTGCGCGTTTTGAAAATCGGGCATCACGCTGAGTGTCTCGCCCACGATTTTCCAAATATACACGAAAGGCAACAGTGCCAAGACCGCGCTCAACGCCGCCAAGACGATTGCCCCGATTGTAAAAAATCTGAACTTCCCCGCGTAATCCAATAGGGTTTTCAGATTGGATTTGTTTTGCATAGCGATAATTTTTAAAAAAAATTCCGCCGCAAAGTTAAGGTGGATTTCAAAGCGTTACAATACCTAAAAATCAGTATTTTTCAGGGGGAAAAATAGCATGAAGTAGGTAGAAATGCAGTTAAAAAGCAATGTGTAATTCAGTGTATAATAATATGATACAAAAAAATTGCAAAAAAAGTTGCAAAAAGATTTTTTTCGTTATCAAAAATTTTCACTAAATCTGTCGTTGTTAAAGACATAAATCGAAGGGCGTTTGCACGGGCTGACTATCTAATGAACCGCTAATTCTAAATGAATAATGTCAGCACTTGCGAATGCTCGCATTCTGCATACTTTGTAGTATTATTCGGGTTTTAGCGGACCTATTAGATGGCTATAAAGTTGCTCGCATCCTTCTTTTATGTGTCATAGTTAATTAAATGTAGAACTTGTAAAATTTGTACAACTTTGCCACAAGCAACTTTTAGGGGACGTTACTACACCTACGGAGAGTCGGGCGAGAATGTTTACGACCCGATATTCATCCAACAACCCGACGACCATTCGTGCGCATTGCGTAGCCAGCAGATTGTATTGCGCGATTTCGGGATAGATATTCCGTTTGAAGATTTGGAAGAATTGGCTAAGGAAAACGGCGTTTACAGCGACAATGGCACTATGACCTACGATGTCGGTAAAGTGCTTGAAATATGTGGCGTTGCCATTCAGCGTTGACGGCAGAAAACTTTTCAAAGTGGGCGTAAGTTTTTCGAGCGAGACACGCAAGGTGGCGGAATGGGTGAAAGAATAACCGTTTAATATATTTTTTATTATCCTTTGGCACATTACAATTGTTTGAAATTGTGGTGTGTTATTGATTGTCAATTCATTATAAAAATAGTAGAAAAAATTTTTCAATAATCTAACCATCGTATTAAAACTTTTTATATATTTGCGGTGTTGCTTCCGAAGCCCACACGGGCGGAAGGGGTAACATACGTATATTAATAGAGGCGTTACAGTACGCTTTGTCTTAATGGCATCCTGAAACTTGGCCGTTTCACAATTCTCGTCATTAGCAAAGCAACACGTAATGCCTGCGGGTTATGTATTAATGCAAACAGAAAGGTTTGCTATATACATATTGCGTGGGCTTCGGTGTTGCTCGTTCTGACGAGATGGGCAGGCCAAGGCCTAAGGATGTGGGACGAGTGGACAAAAGAAATCCCACGTTTTCTGTTTTTATATGGGCTACAATCAACTTAAATGATAAAACATTTCTGCGTTTCGGGATTTGGCAGAA
>CAJOJG010000033.1 GCA_905234655.1 uncultured Bacteroidales bacterium | reverse complement strand
TTTTTGGGCTGCGGCTTGCATGTCGTTTACGAGGACGATGCTCGTGTTTCCTTCGAGGGTTCCGATTGTCGGCTCGAATGTTGCGTCGGCGTAGTCGGTGGTGTACGCGGACGTGCCCACGAGTTGGCTGGCTACGTCCCAGAATTTGAGGGCTTTGGCGTTGGCTTCTGCGCCTTCTATGGCTTCGCCTTCTTCGGTGTCGGACGTGTGGTTGTCCTTTGGGTCGTCGTCGTCCTTGCATGAGGGCAGGGCGAGTGTCGTCGCCAGCATGAGGGCGAGGACGGGGATGAGTGAGTGTTTTTTCATGGTTATTTGTTATTAAGTTAGTTTGATAATCCGAATGAGAATCCTGCTTTGTCGTTGAGGTATATACGTGTGTCTTTGTATGTGTCGTAAGTACTGGAACTAGCTTCAAATCCATTCCAGTCATCTTGAAAAATTTCGTTGATTTCGGTCTGGATGCTGAGATGCGAGAATGTGGTGCCGTCCTCGAATTTTTGTGCCGGTAGTCCATTGTCCTTGACACGTTTTACGGCAAATGCCACGAGGGGTTCGCGGTACATGTTGGCCGGTATTGTGCCGAGGTGCGCCTTGCGGCCGCTTTGGTAGATGAAACGCGAGAGGTCGGCGACATTTTCCGTCGTGGTGCGTTTGCCCGTGTTTTGTGTTATTGTCCGCACAATTGGTTCCACTGAGTAGTCCACCCAGGGCAACGTGACCCATTTGTCTGCGTTGTTGCTGTTGATAGTTGCTTCGTCGCCGAGGTCTTTGAGTGTCATGGAGCGTGTGGGGTTCTGCGTGTAAACGTCGTAGAAACGCCACGACCAGTCTCTGCCGCCATCCTGTTGTTCGGCTGTGTAGTCGCCGATGACACGCATGACACTTAGACTGCCGTTATTATTGTATATGGCACTTATGAAGTCGCACGACACGTTTTTTGCCTCACTTTCTTTGCGGAACTTGTGCAGTGTGTCCCTGACTGCCACGATGTCATGCAAATCCACACCTGCGACATTCTTGATGTTGTTGTAGGTGTGGTATTTTGTATGTCTTTCGTTATTATTGAGAAGCAGGTTGTGAAGAGTGACTTCTATGTCAAACAGTATTTGTGCGACGAGTTTTTGGGACGATGGCACGTTCTCGAGTTTCTTTCCTACGGCTTTTTCGTCGAAACTGATGAAGTATGAGTAATCTGAATATGAGAAAGCGGTTCCATGATTGGAGCCTTGTACGCAAATCCATTTGTTGTCGTCCGTATCTTTCACTACATCGCCTGTCAAGTAGTATGACCTGTTCAAGAATTGTTTGGAGTTTTCGGCGGCTTGGGCGACTTTGTCCGTTCTCAATACTTCCTCAGTAGCAAAAGATGCCTTGTCGTCCGGGTCGCCGGTGTATTCCTTGTAGCGGACTACGATGGCTTTTTGGGGTCCTTGGCTGGTATTTGAGCCGCGTTTGCCTGTGTTGATGTACTCGTTGACGTTGAATTTGTTGTTAGCCATTTTCCAGTTGAGTTCGTTTGTCGCCACGTATGAGAGGTTGTCGCCGCTGAATGTGGCTGTCCAGAGTGTCATCGTAACGCCAAATGAGGAGTAGCCGTTGTAGAACATCGTGAGGCTCTTGTCTTTGGCGGCTTCTGTGAAGTAGTCTTTGCCGATGGTGCCTGTTATTTTTTCCCAAATGCGTTCGGAATCCCAAAGATTGGCGAGGGCCACAATATATTGTTTTGTGTACTTGTCGTTGGCGAGGTCGCAGAGTCCGAGTTTGCGTTTGCCGCCTTTGAACCAGTTTTCTGTGTAGTTGTAGGGGTCGAGAAGGACACTGATGAGTTCGGCGAAGTAGGTGAGTTTTTCGACGCTCTTGCCGAGTTTTGTGGGGACGACGTGTTCTTCACGTGTCTTGTTCGCACTGTAGGTCTTGCGGTTGCTGTCAGTCAACTGGAGGCTGACCCAGTGGGAGTGCTTTTTGCCATTCTCGGAGTTTGCGGGGCGGATGCAGATCCAGTAGCAGTTGTCCTTGTCTTTCACCACGTCGCCGTACTCGTAGTAGGGGACGAAGCTTGCGTTCTCGCCGAGCTGGGCGGCGGTGACGAAGTTTATCCTTTCGAGCTGGACTTGTGGGATTTGGAGGCTGATGGTGGCGAATGGGTTGTCGCCGCCGACGGAGAGGGACATGGTTCCGATTCCGTCGTAGCTCCATGTGCCTGATGTGGCGGTGGTGTCGAGGTTCTGCCCTGTGAGGGAGTTCCAGCGGGCGATGACTTGTGCGGCGGATTCGGCGACGACGGTCTTGGTCAATGCGCCGTATTCGCCGTCCTTGTCGCCTATCGTTGCGGCGAAGGTCGCGGTCTGCCAGTCGTCGGGGAGGGAGTCGACGTTGGATACTTGGTTGACGATTCCGTAGAGGGTCATGGCCTTCTCGGTGGCTTTGCCGTATGGGTCGAGGGCCTTGTCGTCGGCGGAGATTTCGGTCTGCTCCTCCTCGGTGTTCGAGGGGGTGTCCTTTGGGTCGTCGTCCTTGCAGGAGGGGAGGGCGAGGGTCGCCGAGAGCATCAGGGCGAGGATGAGTTTTGTTTTCTTCATGGTTTTATGATTGTTTTATAAATATGTAGTTATAAAAAAATATCCCATTCGGTTGCCGTGTCGTGTCTCGACACAGCAACCGAATGGGATGCAGGTATCTCTATTTGGGTGTTTCGGGGAATGTAAAGTATATTTTACCCCCCCCTATTATATATTTTTATCACTTTTATTCTCATGGTTTATATGGTTTTATCATTGTTCTAAACGTCAAAATTGGTCAAAAAGTTTCAGGTATGCAAATTTTTTTTGGTGAATAGTGGGTTTTTTAACGTTTTGGTAACATTTGGTGGGGACTATTTTTTGGGAATTTTGATTCCTTCTATTTCGACATCGTATTTGATGTCCTTTGCGTCCTTGTCGTAGTTGATTCCAAGCAATACGATTTCGCGCGAAAAACGGCGGAGTTTCTGCGGGTATTCCTTGTTTTTTATTTGGTCTATTGCGCCTTTTGCGGACTTGTCCCATTTGAGTTCGACGACAATAGCGGGGAACACCGAACCCGCCACCGGGACGAACACCATGTCGGCGAAGCCTTTGCCCGTAGGCAGTTCGCGGAATATCTCGTAGTCCGTAATCGCCGCGTAATAAGCGAGTTTGATGGCGCACGCCATTGAGTTTTCGTCGTTGAACTCTAAGAATGATGTCGCCTCGCGGTGGTATTCGTCGATGTGTTTGGCGATGTACCGCTTGTCTTTTTCGATGGTCGCCTGAAGAAGTTGGTAGGATTTGTTCAAGGCCATCGATAGGTAGCCCCAGCCACATTCGCTCAGCGAGTTTTCAAATTCCTGCGCGACTTCGGTGTTGGGGATCCGCACGGATTTGGTCTTTGGGTCGTATGACAGGTAACCCAAATGCGCCAAGAGCGTCAGCACGTCGTGGTATGTCTTGATGGAATGCATGTCGTTGCGGAATGTCGAAATGTTGACCCTGACGCTCTCGCCGTTGAGCATTTTGGTGACCAGGGGTTTGAGGTGTTCGGTGTCGTACTTGACGTAGTATTCTATCGTCGAGTAGAGCGCGGTCTTGCCCCAATAGCTTCCGTAACTTCTGTCTATGACGCTGTGGGACACGGAGTTGGGATTGAACATAGATTTTTCGTCGCCGATTATGTAGCCGTCGTATGAATGGCGCATGCGAGGGAAACTCATTTTGTATTTTTTGCACAGCGCAATTACTTCGTCCCTTGTGAAACCATAATATCTTGCTGTTGACTTAGGGTCGAGGATGCTGTATTCGGCGAAATTGTTCAATGCCGGCTGTGTCTTGTACTTTATAATCGGCAGGATTCCCGTCATATAGACAAGTAGGAACAGTTTGTCGGCGATGTTAGACTTGAACATCGAGCGCAATAAATTCACGTATTCGTCGCGGACGGTCGAATCGTCGTCCCTGACGAGCATGTCCCATTCGTCGATTATCATGATGAAACGGTCGCCGGTCTTCTTGTTGATTTCGGCGAGGGCGGCTGGCAGTGAATTTTTTTCTTTCAAGTCTGGATATGATTCCCAATCTTCAAGAATGTATTGCCATTGAGTGAGGTCGGTGGCGTTGCCACTGGTAGCGGCTGCCATCAACCTATTTGCAGTTTCGTTTGAGTTGCCGCCATAGATGTTGAAGTTGAGGCTGCTGTTGCGCAGGAGGTCGGAGCCGTCAGATGAATATTCAAACGCACCCGATACTTGAAACACACCACCCATGCCACCAGCGAGTTCGCCGCTAAGGGTTTCGTCACCTTTTAGATACATTGTGTCGATTTCGCAGTGCATTGCAATAGAGCCGCCCCAGTCGCCACCGGCGATGAAGAACGGGCCGTATTTGCTGTCGATGGATTCAAGGGCGAGGTTGGCAAGGTTGTAGTCGGGTTCAGGAGTATTGACGAGGGCGCGGTATAGTTGGTTGTAACTATGCGTGAAGTCGATTGGACCAAACTGCAAATCCAACTTCAACGACACATCAAGAGTTTTTTCCTGCACCACCGATGAGTCGAAAAGAACTGCCTTCAAATCTGCCACTTGGATGGGCGATTCTACGTATGCAGATTTTTTCAACGGGTCGCTGGCGCGATTCTGCAAGTTTTGTATCTGGCTGATATTGAAGATGTTGTTGAGTCTATGAATTTTTGTGGGCTCCAAGGGCGATGCGCGTGTTGCCGTCCGCTGTACCGATTGTGGGCTCGAATGTGGCGTTTTCGTAGTCGATGGTGTACGCGCCTGTACCTACGAGTTGGCTGGCTACGTCCCAGAATTTGACGGCTTTGGCGTTGGCTTCTGCGCCTTCTATGGCTTCGCCCTCTTCGGTGTCGGACGTGTGGTTGTCCTTTGGGTCGTCGTCGTCCTTGCATGAGGGCAGGGCGAGTGCCGCCGCCAGCATCAGGGTCAATCTTTCAGACACCCTATCGGCACTACGTATACGCCGTCTTTGCGCTGGTAGGCGTATTGTCCGGCGGTGAGTACCATCATAAACGACGGATTCCCGACTTTTGAGGTGTCCACTGTGTTTGATAATTTGATAAGATTGCTTGCGGCTTCTTCGATTTCCTTGTTGCCGGTTTTGACTTCGATGGCCGCCCATCTGCCGTCGTTGAGGCGGATAATCATGTCGGCTTCCAGGCCGGAATTGTCGTGGTAATGATAGACTGTGCCTCGCAGCGGCTGCGAATATATGCGAAGGTCGCGCAGACAAAAATCTTCAAACAAAAATCCAAACAGGTTGAAGTCTTCGAGGATGCTCGTCGGGTTGAGTTCGAGGACGGCTGTCGCGATGCTCGTGTCAACAAAATGCCGCTTGTCGGATGTCCTGATGGCGGTTTTGCTGCGCAAACTCGGCTGCCACGCTTTTTGGTCTTCCACTATGAACAGCCGCCGAAGGGCTGTCAGGTAGTTGGAAAGCGTCTTGTCTGTGATGGAAATGTCGTTTGCCCTTACGTCTTTCATAATCGTGGTGGCGACTGTCATTGTGGATATGTTGCGTGCGTAGCTTCGTAGCACTGCGCGTACTCTTTGGGGATTTTTTTCGGTGTTGTCCACTTTGTTGACGTCGGTGTTCACAAATTCGTCCACCAAGTTGAAGGGGACTTCCAGTGCGTCGGCTTTGTCTATTCCTAATGTCCCCGGCCAGCCGCCTCTGCACATTATATAAGCCAAATCCTTGATTGTGAGGCGATTTTCGTAAAGCCCCATCGCTTGCTTGCCGTCAAAAAGGTCTTTCAACGAAACTTGTCCGGTGGATTCCAATGATTCCCACAAACTCATCGGTCGCATCCGCAGGCGGGCGATGCGTCCTGTGCCGGTGTGTTCTATCTCGCCGTTTCCGTCGTCGATGGGTGTCGCCGAGCCGGTGAGGATAAACTGGTTCATTTTTTGACGTTGGTCGGCGGCAAAACGGACGGCGTCCCATATAACGGGTATCGTCTGCCATTCGTCCAACATGCGCGGCGTGTCGCCTTCCAGCAAAAGGGATGGCTGTGCGTCGGCCATCTGCCGGTACATCTGCCGCTTGTCGGGGTCTTGTATATAGATGATGCTTTTGGCCAACTGTGCGCCAGTCGATGTCTTGCCGCACCATTTGGGTCCTTCAATCAGCACCGCCGCGCTACTTCTCAATTTCTTGGCAAGTAGTTCGTCTGATATGCGTTTAAGATATTCCATGACACATGATTATTTATGTGGTGCGAAAATACGTCATTTTTTTGACATCGACAACAAAATTCCGAACTTTTTGGCGATTTCATTCCGAACTTTTTGGCGATTTCATTCCGAACTTTTTGACGATTTCATTCCGAACTTTTTGACGTAAAGTTCCGTTTCCGTGATGCCCATTTCCTTTGCCGTGGCGCCTATCGCAAGCGTGGCGAAGTGCGTTTTGTCGTTGGCAAGTGTCCTTGCGGTCGCTTCCATAATCTCAATCTTTTGTGGTTTCTTCGCCGCAAATATACAACAAAATTCCGAACTTTTTGACTGTTCCATCGAAATATTCATTACGAAAAACAGTGGATTTTATAGAATAAATACGGACTGATGTCCGTTTATCATATAAAAAATCCAACCTGATTATGATAAAGAGGACAATGTTATTAGTGTTGGCGGTGATGGTTAGTTTCGCTGCCAATGGACAGAAACTTAAAAAAGCCTTCGACAATATGGCTTCGGGCGAGTATGAGGAGGCCGAGCGGGCGTTCAACAAGGCGATGCGCAAGAAGATTGAGCCGGGAGTGGCGTACTACGGGCTTGCAAAGATGTACTACGACACAGCCGCCGGCCGTAAGAACAACCAAAAGGCGTTCGACATGTTCCAGCAGTCGCAGGACAAACTACGCCGCGCCGACCAGAAGTCCGTCGACAAGTACAAGGAAACCTATGGCATCAAGCTGTCGGACTGTGACTCTATGATGCGTATATGCGCCGTCGAGGACTATAACGAGGTGCGCCGGCATTTTGACGATTATGTCTGCTACGACATGGACACCCTGATGAGGAAGTTTGTCGACAAGTATGGCAAAAAATATCCCGACTTGAACGAGCGGATGATATTCTCACGGGATTCGCTCGACTATAAGATTGCGTACCATTTTGCGCGGAGCGAGTTGATTTTCGACTACGACGGAAAGACCTGCTTCAGGCTTTTCAACGCCATACTTGACGACCTGCGGCCGCACCCATTTGCCGATTCTGTAAGGCCTGCGATTAAGGCAATCCAGGACGAACTGTACGCATACGTCGTTCAGGACGGCTTGTTGATGGACGATTTCAGGTGGATTTTCGACCCGACGTACAAGGAGGGCTACCGCTATCTCACTGGCAAATATGTCCATAGCAAAAAATATCCTTTCGTCGCCGACCCGGAGGACACACTGAGGGCGTTCAGGATTAAGCAATTCTTGGCCGACACGTCCTCGACAAAGTACGAAGAGGCTAATTTGGCAAAGTACGTCGAGGAGTTCGCGCCGACGGAGTTCGCGTTTGAATTGTTGAAGAGGATGACGGGTCCATACGTCAAAAAGCGCGATTATGGCAGCGCGACAAGGATTTACTTGAAATACCGTGAGATGTTCCCGTCCAAGCAGACGATTATCGACAGGTCGATTGGGCTTTTGAACGAGCCTAATCCGCCGGAGTTCATTAACCCGCAGCGGTTTTCCGACGAGATTAATTCGCCGGTCTACCGTAACAGTTACGCGCCTATCGTGACCCCGAGCATGAACAAGTTGTATTTCTGCCAGGACATGGACTTCCGCGACTTCAAGCGGCAGGAGGACATGTACGTGTCCGAGTTCCGCGACGGCAAGTGGCAGCAGGCACAGCCCATAAAGCGTTTTGCCACCCTCGAAAACAACGAGTCTGCCGAGCACATCTACCCCGACGAGAACAAGATGGTGCTGTTTTATGATGGCTACTTCATGGTTTCGGACATACAGGACGACGGCTCGTGGGGCGCGCCTTATTATTTCCAGAGCGCGAGCGACAAGTACGGCAACGGCACTGTCAACAGCGGCAGCTGGCAGGCGGACGCATATTTCAGCGCGGACGGCCAGGCGATGTTGTTCGCGTCTGTCAGGGGCGGCAATGTGGGCATGAAAAGTTTTGGAAGGCTGTACTTTGAGCAGCAAAACAATGCTTTGGAGCGTTTTGCCAACAGCGACATCTACGTTTCGCTCAGGCAGCCGGACGGAACGTGGGGCGCGCCTATTAATATCGGTGAGCCTGTCAATACTAAGAACCGTGAACGCTCGCCAAGGCTCTCGCCGGACTTGAAGACGCTGTTCTTCACCTCAAACGGTCATTATGGCATAGGCGGGCTTGATATTTACATGTCGCGCAGGTTGAGCGACACGTCGTGGACGCAGTGGTCGGAGCCGGTCAATCTCGGCAGGATGATTAACACGGCTGACAACGAGGTGTTCTTCTTCAACGCCTATGACGGAAAGACCGTGTTCTATTCTGTCGGGTCTGCCGATGGCAAGGTCAACGAGGTCTACACGGCCCAACTTCCCGAAAACCTCCGCGCCGAGACGACCTCGATACTTTCGGGCATTATCACTGACAACGAAGGCAAGCCGTTACATTCCAACATCATTTGGGAGGACATGGGCGCCGGCACACACCTCGGCAATCTCAGGAACGACCCGGTGACGGGGAAGTTTTCGATTACGTTGCCATTGGGACGGCAGTACGAGTATTTCATCGAGACGGACGGCTATTTTCCACAGTCGGGCGTATTTGACACTCGCACGTCCAGGACTTCGGAGTACAAGCGTGACAGCATCGCCATGGTCTCGCTGCGTGAGATTATGGACAGCGCGCTCAATGTCGTAATCCAAAATATCTTCTTCGAGTTCGACAAGTCCGACCTCAAGCCCGAGTCGATGGGCGCAATCCGCCACGTCGCAAAATTCATCTTGGAGAACCCCGACTTGAAGGTGATGATTTCCGGACACACAGACCGCACCGGCTCCGACAGCCACAACCAGACGCTCTCCGAGCAGCGCGCCAATGTCGTCAGGAGCGCGCTTGTGGAATTAGGAGTCCCATCGTCAAAAATCCTCGCGAAAGGCTTCGGCAGCACAAAGCCGGGGTCAAATATTGACGCTGAAAACCGCCGTGTCGAATTTTCAATAATAAAAGACTAAAATCAAAAATCAAAAATCAAAAATCAAAAATCAACAAGTCAACAAATCAAAAAATCAACAAATGGCTTATGGGAAGGATATTAGTTTTGATATTGGCGGTTTTGATGACGGTCGGAGTGTGTGACGCCCAAAAGCTTGTCAAGGGATTCTCTCGGCTCGAACGTGGCGACACTGCCAAGGCGGTGCAGTTTTTTAAGAAAAAACTTAAGAAGCACGTCGAGCCACATGCCGCGTATTATGGACTTGGATTGTGCCTCCAGCGGACACAGCCCAAGCAAGCGTTCATAAACTACAGGAAGACCGATGGAAAGTTCCGCAATTCGGGCAAGGATTTCCACAAATACATGCTCACTGCGTATGGCATAACGCCGGATTCTGTTAGGCTAAAGCTCGACGAAATCGCTGCGGCCCAGTTGAGGATTGTCATTAACAGGGATTCGACCGAAAGGGGATTTATGACGTTCCGCCGTGCGTACAAGGGATGCGCGCCGAGATTCGAGCAGCGGGCGGCGCGCCTTCAGGAGGAGGCTGCATACCGCGAAGCCCGCGCCGACAAGACTCTCAAGAAGGCGAAAAAGTTCACCGAAAACTATCCATACAGCACTAAACTCAACTTCATTGTCGAGTTCATCGACAGCGTGGAGTATTTTAACCGACTGATTGACGGCAATATATCGTCGCTCGCCCGCTATATGAAGGATTATGAGAAAGGAAAGTTGTTTTCGCGGAAGGGCGCGTCCATCGCCGCCTCGAATGCGATGCGCCAAAGTTATTATTCCCAGGCGAGAAAACTGAGGTTCTATCTTGAGCCAGGGGAGCGGCTGACGGACGATTTTATGAAAAATTGGCGGCGCGAGGTCTATTACAGCGGCCACTGGAACCGACTGAAGTTCTTCTATGAGCGGCTGCCGCACATGATGGACGACTCGCTGAGGCGGATGTACTATTCCGGGCTTTACGGCGAGGACAATTATGGCACAAACGAACTCATGGCGTACTACATGCCGTGGTCTTCTCGGGAATATTTTGAGCAGAGGGATTCCCTGTACGACTATTATATCCAGCGTGGCGCGCCGTCGCTCTTAGCGTTCAGGAAAATGCAGGAACTCTATGCCGACGACCTTGCGCAGGGACGGCTTAAAAAAGTCATCGCCATAATCGACAAGTATGCGCCCCTGTTCCCAAACCGCGCATACGAGATTACGCAGTTGAAGAAACTAATCACCGAGGACAAGGACAAGTGCGTGAAAGTCAGGCTTCCCGAAGTCATCAACGCCCCGCCGATGCGCAAACCCGACATACGGTATTTTGACATCAACGGCCGCAAGGTCGCCTATAATGCCCGTGGGTTCGACTACATGGACGGCGTCAACAAGTACCCCGTCATCTCGCCGGACGGCAAGCGGCTGTATTTCACGCATTGGGAGTACAAGATTATTAAAATCCGGCAGACAGTCCAGTATTTGCATAAGAAAAGCGGCAAGCGCATCGACATGAAGAAAACGACCGAGGACACTGTGCGCGTGGCGACTGGAATTGTGTATTCCGATTATAAAAACGGCAGGTGGCAGCCCTTTGTCCCCGTGGAAGGACTTTATAAGCGTGACAGCATCAGGAGCGTTGTCGCGGAAGACCAGGATTTTGGACTGATGTACCAGTTCGATCCCTCGATAGGCTTGAAGTTCCTTGCGGACAAGTCCATTAATGCAAAGCGCGAGGACACGGTTCTGTATTATGTCGCATGCGACAGGTGGATTTCCAAGGATTCCTTGACGCATTATGTCAGCGGTGTGTCCAACGACAACACGACACTTTATATAATAAAGAACGAGAAAGTGAAGGTCGGGCTGCCTACGGCGAATCAGCCGCAGGAGCATTACATCGGCAAGATGGTAGACGCCACAAGCCAGGTCGGCAACGGCTCATGGGCAATGCCGCGTCCGTGTGGCCATCTGAACCATTATTACAGGGTTAATGATGACGGCGTCATAATCCCAAGTCCGTTCTTCGGCAGTTTTAACGCCCATCCGTCCCCCGACAACAGCGCGATATTCTTTGCCGCCGGGCGTTATGGCGTTCCGGCATGGCGCGAGGATTTCACGATTCAATATGTGGCGGCTACAAACAAGGGGCAGATCCTGACCTCCGACCATTATGCAAACATGTTTTTCCAGTCGGGAGGGTCACACCCGAAGTATTATTCCGACATTTGGGTTTCCGAAAAGCGCGAGGACGGCGTGTGGGACTATCCCGTCAACCTCGGCGACGCCATCAACAGCGAGTATGGCGAATATTCGCCGGTCTTGGCTGCGGACAATAAGACATTGTATTTTGTGTCCGGCGGACGGCTTGGCATGGGCGGCACGGACATCTACATGTGCAAGCGCACCGACCCGACCTCCTGGACGAAGTGGACTGCGCCAGTTAACCTCGGCAAGTACATCAACACGCCGTATAACGAGCATGATTTTTCGATAACCGCCGACGGCAAGACGGCATATTATACGTCGGAGGAGCCGGCCACTCACCGCCAGATTTTTTATAAGGTCGATTTGCCGATGGCGTTCCGTCCCGACACTATCGCTATCTATAAGGGCAAGGTCACTAATCTCGGCGGCGAGCCTCTGAATGCGCGGATACGTGTCGAGGACGTGTCCACGCACAAGACATACGCCGAGTACAGGACACAGATGCCGTCGGGCGAGTTTTATTTTGGACTGCCACAAGACCGCCCGTACAGGTTCATAGTCAGCACGAGGAGCACTGTCCCCGGTGTCGACACCCTCAGCATCAACACTTTCACGCAGATTGTCAGGACGCACGATTTTAAGTTGGCAGATTCAGTGGAGATATTCGCCAAGCGTCTTCCAATCCGTCTCGATGCCATGTCTGACGCTGGTGTAGTCACCTACCTCCAAAAGTACATTGACGACATCCCCGCCCTCGAAATCACAGCCTCCGCCCCGTCAAGATCCGCCGCCGAGGCCCGCGCCGCCGCCATCAAAGACCGCCTCGTCGCTGCCGGTTTTGATGAGAAAATAATCTTTGTCGCAGTGTGGGTCGGGAAGCAGGAGTCGTCTATACGGATAGTGGAAAGATGAGTGTCCGAATAGTGCTTTCTATTCCTTGAACAAGTCGTCCAATGTAACTTGGCTTTGAACCATCTGGGAATATTTGCCGGTGGCGATGCCCTCGGTGGTTATCATGGTAATCCACGGCGTGTGCCTGAGCCCGGTTTCCTTGACGAAGGCATTTTTGCGGTTTGGGATTTTGTCGTATTCGTCCTTGTCCAATTCGTATGCGGATTGGGAATATTTAACATCGCAGATGTTCACGATTTTGTCCGCCCGCTCGATGACGATGTCTATTTGAGCCGCCGGCGTGGACGTTTTGCTGCGCCATGAATAGTTGAGGGTCGAGATGCCGTCGACGCGCAGTGCGTGCTTGATTTGCGGAATGTGAGCCATGCAGACAAGTTCGTAGGCAGGCCCCGTCCAAGTGTTGACTTCGGGCGTGTTGGCATGGTGGGACCAATATGAAGTTTCGACTTCAGCGCGGTCGATGAATGTCAGGTAAAACAGGCAATGTGGCAATTTTGGGCGAAATCGACGTGTTTTTGGGTAGATTTCGCCCAAAAGTACAGGATAATTTACAGTCATTCAGAGAGGCTGTGGTCGTTGGCGGCTTCGCGTTTGATGAGTTTGAAAGCCCAGACGACGATGAGCACGTAGAATATGAGGAATATAAGGACGAGAGTGCCGTCGCCGGAGCCGCAGAGGAAGTCGTATGCGCCGTGCAGTATGGTCGGGACGGCGAGCGAGAGCATGAGGTTCTTGTGCTTTTGGAAAGTCTGTGAGAGGTGTTTGTTATGCCGCGCCCTCGATACGTAGACGCCCATGACAACTCCAAAGATTGCGTGGCCGGTGAACAATGACCTGAGTATTGCTGTCTCGAGTCCGCCGTCCATGACGTAGAATATGTTCTCGAAGAGCGCGAAGCCTAATGACGCGCACACGCAGTAGACTATGCCGTCGTATGTGTCGTCGAAGAAGCTGCTGTTCCAGATGAAGAACATGACTACAAGCCACTTGAAAAATTCTTCTACTAATGCGACTTGGAAGAAGTTGTCGATGAAGGAGTAGAAGTATGTGTTTTCGTCGAGGACTTCTTTCGTTATGCTGTCGAAGAACATTTCGACTAATACAGCCGGGATTACGGACAGCGCGCCGATGGCGAATGTCTTAAGGACGAGTTTCCATGGTTCGCGTTTGGGGTCTTTCTTGTAGACGTAGTACAACAGCGCGAGCGACGGCACGATTGTGAGGGTTATTATCAGGATTTCCATGTTTGGTTGTGTGTCGATATTTTTAAAAAAAGGAATCCGGCACATCGTGTCGAATTCCTTTATAGTGTTATTGCTTGATTGAAGTAGTCCGTGGTTTAGAGTTTGTCGTTAGAGCCGAGGACGTTGACAATCTTGTGGATGTACATCTTCTTCATGTTCTCGCGTGCGGGCTTGAGGTACTGGCGCGGGTCGAAGTGTCCAGGGTTCTCGGCGAGGTACTTGCGTATTGCTGCGGTCATTGCAAGGCGGGAGTCGGAGTCGATGTTGATTTTGCAGACTGCGGACTTGGAAGCCTCGCGGAGCTGTTCCTCGGGGATGCCGATTGCGTCGGGGAGTTTGCCGCCGTACTGGTTGATGGTGTCAACCTCTTCCTGCGGAACCGAAGACGAGCCGTGGAGTACGATCGGGAATCCGGGGAGCTTCTTCTCGATCTCGTGCAATACGTCGAATGCGAGCGGCGGGGGAACGAGCTTGCCCTCGGCGTTGCGTGTGCACTGTGCGGGGGTGAACTTGTATGCGCCGTGCGATGTGCCGATGGAGATGGCGAGCGAGTCGCAGCCGGTGCGGGTTGCGAAGTCGATTACTTCCTCGGGCTTGGTGTAGTGGGATACTGCGGACGATACTTCGTCTTCAACGCCTGCGAGCACGCCGAGTTCGCACTCTACTGTAACGTCGTGTGCGTGTGCGTATTCTACTACCTGGCGGGAAATCTTGATGTTCTCTTCGTATGGCAGCGAGGAGCCGTCGTACATCACCGACGAGAAGCCCATGTCGATGCAGTCCTTGCAGAGCTCGAAGCTGTCGCCGTGGTCGAGGTGGAGTACAATCTGCGGGTTGGGGCAGCCGAGTTCCTTGGCGTATTCTACTGCGCCCTGAGCCATGTAGCGGAGGATTGTGGCGTTTGCGTAGTTGCGCGCGCCCTTTGATACCTGCATGATTACGGGAGACTTTGTTTCTACAGCGGCCTGGACGATGGCCTGCATCTGCTCCATTGTGTTGAAGTTGAACGCGGGGATGGCGTAGCCGCCTTTAACTGCCTTCGCGAACATTTCCCTTGTGTTAACAAGGCCTAATTCTTTGTATGATACCATAATTTATAATGTATTAGAATGTGTTTTTACTATTCCAAGCGCAAAGTTAATGTTTTTTGTGGAATATGTGCAAGTTTTTGTGAAAAAATTATTTTGGTATCGCCACGGCGATTCCTGTGAACCGTTTTATGCCTTCCAGGTATTGTGGGAGCGGGGTGGGGGAGACGGTCACTCTGTGTGATGTCGATGAGGCGTGTATGATTTTTAGCGCGCCGTCCTCGCGTATCGCGATGCCCACGTGCGCAAAGTCGAGCCCGGCGGTGTTCGTGGTGATGAATATAAGGCTTCCGTCGGGGATTCGGTCGGCAATGGCGGCGATTTTCGATTTTGGAATGTAGAGGGCGTGGTTGTCGTCAAGCCATTTTTCGCGCTGCCGGATCGAGTCGATGGCGGCGGGGTTATTATTAAGGTGTCGGTAGAGGTTGCTGTGGGTCGACATGAATTTTATCTTGTTGGGCAGCGGGATTCCGCCAAGGTCGTCTGTGAGGATTTCTATGTTGCCACGGCGGGCGTTTTCGGCGAGCCAGTCTGTGGTGTAGTGGAGCCGCGAGCAGTAGCCGGTGTTCCTGCCGTCGCGGTAGCGCAGGTTTTCAATCACAGAGCGGAAGTTTTCAAAAGACGGCTGTGGGCTTCCGGCATCGATGGCGAGCGCAAGGCATGTTTCCTGGAAGGTCACACAGTCAAATTGAGTGAGGTCTGTTATTATGGTCTCGTCGTCGCCGTTGTCAAGCGTTCCGGCTGTGTAGGGGCGGCCGACGAGGTGTTTTGCGGCGGTGGTTATGCGCTCGGCTGTCGTGCGGCATGGCTTGAGGAGCGTGGCGATGCTGTCGTATGCCTCGTTTCGGGCGTCCTTGTGTTCGAGGTGGGCGAGGATTCGGCGGTAGTAGATGTTGTCGCGGTTTTCGGGCGGGATGGAGTCGGCGAGTTGCTGGAGGCTGTCGTGAGGCATGGTGTGCATGAGGTGCGCGCTGAGGATATAGCAGGCTATCGGGTGGTCGATGTATTTTTTGATGAACAGCCTTTGGAAACTGGAGATTTCCTGCCTGATGGCGTTGCGCTCCTTCTCAAGGTTCTCTATCATCAGCGTGTCGTGGTTGTTGTACGCGCTCTGGAGGATTTTGAGGTTGCCGGTCTCCTTTGAGCTGTACATGGAGAACGCCTGGAGGAAGTCGGTGAATATTTTGTTGGATTCGGAGCCGGTGATTACGCTTTTGGCTGGCTTGGAGTAGTTCAGGTCGATGTCGATGCGGGAGTTCTCGACAAAAATCGGCAGGTAGTCCGTGGCGTTGTCGATGTAGATGTACATCAGTTCGGGCGTGTCAGTCCGTCCTTCGAAGTGCGCCTTCTGCATCTCGAAGCGCGTGGAGTCCATGAGCGCAAGTCCAGTGTCGGATTCACGGTACAGCTTGGCAGTGAGGTTGTTGCAGCTCTTGCCGGAGAGCGTGATGGAGAAAGATTCCGTGTCGGCGGAGCATGATGACTGGAGTATCGATGCGGCGGCGAGTATGATTGCTATAGTTTTCATTGTCTGTGCTTGGATTATAGTCGGCGACAAAAATAATTTTTTTATTTTGAAATATAAAATAATGTGGCATTTTGTTGTAAAAAGTGGTCTGTTTTTTGCAAAATGTTTGGCAAATGTTACTATTTTCCTTAACTGCTAAAACCGAATATTATGAACATCAAGAACTCCAAACTCGAAAGGGCGTTGCTTATGCTTGTCTATCTCTTGACATTCCTCGTCGTGGCGTATGTGTCCGTCAACCTTTTTGTACAGGCCACAGACAACAGCAGCGTCGACAGTGCCTATAAAGCCGAGATGCGTGAGAATTATGGCAACTACCTTCCCCGACTACCTGACAGCCTGACATTCTGTGGCGAGCGTGTGCCGCTTGAGGATTTTGACGTCAGGGAAGCATTGGACGCTGAGATTATAAAGGTGATGTATTGGCATTCGCAGATGTTCTTGTACCTTAAACGCGCAAACCGCTATTTCCCGACTATCCGCGAGATTCTTGCCCAAAATAACATCCACGAGGATTTCCTTTACCTTTGCGTTGCGGAAAGCGGCATGGACCATGTGGTTTCGCCAGCCAAGGCAGTGGGATTCTGGCAGTTGTTGGAGTCCACGGGCAAGGAAAACGGCTTGGAGATTAACTCCGAGGTTGACGAGAGGTATAATGTCGAGAAAGCCACGAAAGTAGCCTGCAAGTATTTCCACCAGGCGTACCGCAAGTTTGGAAACTGGACACTCGCCGCCGCGTCCTATAACTGTGGACAGGCCGGAATGCAGAAACTCGTTGACCGTCAGGGCGTGGACTCGTACTACGACCTGCGGAACTATACCGAGACCGGACGCTACATATACAGGATACTGGCGTTGAAACTCGTCATGCAAAATCCCGATGCGTATGGTTTTGTGTATAAGGAGAACGACCTCTATCCCGAGATAAAGACCCGCACAATCGAGGTCGACACGACGATTAACGACCTCTACACATTCGCCAAGGACGTGTCTGTCAACTATAAAATGTTAAAACTTCTTAATCCCTGGCTCCGCGACACAAAATTGACAAACAAGAGTGGAAAAGTCTACAAAATTAAAGTTGTGGACCAGTCGGAGAGGCGACAGGCGTATAGCCGCTGAATGGCTGTAGAAGTGCCTGTGGCGGTGATTGAAAAAATATTTTAAAATATATTTGCAAATTTGAAAACTAATATGTAACTTTGCGCCAAAGTGAATAGGGGACACGATTGTCCCCTATTTTATTCGCAAAAAAGATATGATTTCAGCACAGACAGTAAGACAGATAGTCGAGTCCAACCCCGGATTGTCGGAAAAGTTCTTCATCGTGGACGTGAAAGTCTCCAAGGACAACGACATCGTGGTAAAAGCCGACACTGACGCAGGCATAACGATAGACGAATGTGGCGAATTAAGCGCGGCGATAGAAGGCTCATTGGACCGTGACGCTGAGGACTATGACCTTGAGGTGTCGAGCCCCGGGCTTTCGGAGCCATTAAGGCTGCCACGGCAGTACCGCAAGAACATCGGCAAGGACATCGACATGGAGATGCCCGACGGCGAAAAGCTCCACGGAAAGATAGCCGAGGCCGCCGGCGAGTCATTCGTATTGGAGACCGCGCATACCGAGCGGCAGGGCGGGAAGAAAGTCACGGTCACGGAGCGGAACACATATAAATATTGCGATGTAAAGTACGTAAAATTAAAGATAACGTTTAAATAATTTTAGGCGGAAAACACATGGAAATCAACAATCTGATAGAATCCTTTGCCGAGTTTAAGGAGCAAAAAAGCATCGACCGCGCCACGATGATGCGCGTGATTGAGGAAGTCTTCAGGAGCATCCTCGCCAAGAGATTTGGCACAGACGAGAATTTCGACATAATCATCAACATCGACCGAGGCGACCTCGAAATCTACCGCAACCGCGTCGTCGTTGAAGACGGGGACGTACAGGACCCGAACCTCGAAATATCGCTCTCGGAAGCCAAGAGCATCGATTCAGACTATGAAATCGACGAGGAAGTGACCGACGAAGTGAAATTCCAGGACTTCGGACGCCGCGCCATACTGACGCTGCGCCAGAACCTCACGTCCAAAATCCTCGAGTTCGAGAAGGAAAAACTGTACGAGAAGTACAAGAACCGCATCGGCGAGATTGTGACCGGCGAAGTATATCAGGTTTGGAAAAAAGAAATCCTTGTACGCGACGAAGACGGCAACGACCTCGTCCTGCCCAAGCAGGAGCAGATACCCACCGACTTCTTCCACAAGGGCGACACGCTAAAGGCTGTCATAAGCAACGTCGAGATGAAAAACGGCACACCGAGCATTACCCTCTCGAGAACATCGCCAATGTTCCTTGAAAGGCTCTTCGAGCGCGAAGTGCCGGAAATCCTTGACGGACTTATCACTATAAAGAAAATCGTCCGTATCCCGGGCGAGAGGGCAAAAGTGGCAGTAGATAGTTACGACGACCGCATCGACCCGGTAGGCGCATGCGTCGGCATGAAGGGTTCCCGCATACATGGAATCGTCCGCGAGCTCCGTAACGAAAACATCGACGTTGTGCCCTATACAACCAACATCCCGCTGTTCATACAGCGCACACTCTCTCCCGCCAATGTCAACGACATCCGCGTCGTCGAAGCCGAGAAGAAAGTCGAAGTATTCCTCGACCCGGAGGAAGTCTCAAAGGCTATCGGAAAGAACGGCTCCAACATCAAGCTCGCAAGCCAGCTTACGGGCTACGACATCGAGGTGTTCAGGGACATTGAAGAAGGGGCGGAGGACGACGTGGACCTCAACGAGTTTACTGACGAAATCGATGGCTGGATTATTGACGCGCTTAAGGCCATCGGATGCGACACGGCCCGCGACGTACTCAACATACCGAGAGAAGAACTCATCAGGCGTACTGACCTCGAAGAGGAAACTATCGACGACGTTATCAAAATCTTCAGGGAAGAGCTGGAGCAGGAATAACGAGACGGTTATTTGATTTTGATCTTTAGCTAACGTAAAACTTTAATTCCTTATATGGGCATCGATAAAGAAATAAGATTGTTTAAAGTAGCCAACGAGCTCAGCGTAGGAGTGAATACTATCGTGGACTTCCTGAAAAAGAAAGGATTCGACGTGTCCGGGAACCCGAACACTAAGATTACGCCACGGCAGTACGAACTCCTTCAGAGAGAGTATGCCTCCGACCAAATGGCCAAGAAACTCAGCGAAAAGGAGGCAGAAAAAGAAAAAGAACGTAAGAAGGCCATTAATGCTGAAAACAAAGCCAACAAA
Source organism: uncultured Bacteroidales bacterium (assembly GCA_905234655.1). Taxonomy (GTDB): domain Bacteria; phylum Bacteroidota; class Bacteroidia; order Bacteroidales; family UBA3824; genus UBA3824. The sequence continues at coordinate 17,397 of CAJOJG010000033.1, read as the reverse complement.
TCATCCAACACTAACCAAGTTCCCGCAGACAAAAAGGAAGTTAAAGTGTTAGACCAGAACCAAAAGTCAAATAACAACAGGCAGCAGAATCAGCAGAAACAGAAACAAAGGTCACAGGAACCGACGCTGCCCAAAGTGCTTGGTAAAATAGACCTTAACGCACTTAACACAAAGACTCGACCCGACAAGAAACAGCCGGGCCAGGACCGTAATAAGCAACAACAACAGCAACAGCAACAGCAACGCAACGACGGCTCCCAGCAACCCAAGCCGGTCGTTCAGAACCAGCAGCCGGCTGCACAGCCCGCCGCACCTACCACGACACCTCAAACGCCAAAACCAGCCGAAAATTCCGAACCCGAAGTTTTCAGGCCAGGTTCAGTGACCCTCACCGGCCCGAGGATCATCGGCAAGATTGAACTTACCGACGAGTCCAAGAAAAGCGGCAAGAAAAAGAGAAGGCGCAGGCGCATCGACAAGGAGCGCGTCGACATTAACGACACTACCGCACAGCAGAGCGGACGTCGCGAAAGGAGGGACGGCCCGCAGAAAAACCGCAACGGAGTAAACGGCGGTGGCAACAACAACGGCAATGCCGGTGGAAACAACAACGCCGCCGGAAACAACGGCAACGCTAATAATAAGGACAACAATAACAGCTCAAGCTCCAGGCGGTCGCAGGAAAGAAGACGCAACCGCGACAAGCACCAGCCGCAGTCCCAGGATGTCATTGTCGAGGACGCAAACAGGAATGTGAAAGAAACCCTCGCCCAGTTATTAAAAGGCAAGGGCAAAAACAAAGCCGCCTTGCGCCGCCACGACAAGCGTGTTGAGGACCGCCACAGGCTCGAGGAGGAGAGGGAGCTCGAAGAATTGGAGAAGAAGACGCTCCAAGTCACCGAGTTCGTGTCCGCCAACGAGCTTGCATCGCTCATGGACGTTCCAGTCAGCAAGATTATTTCGACATGCTTCGACCTGGGAACTGTCATAGCCATTAACCAGAGGCTCGACGCCGACATCATATCGCTCGTCGCCGAAGAATATGGTTTTGACGTAGAGTTCATCGGCGACGACAATGAAGAAGGCAAGAAAAAGGAAGTCGTCGAGGACAACCCCGAAGACCTCCAGCCACGTGCGCCTATAGTTGTCGTCATGGGTCACGTCGACCACGGCAAGACAAAGCTCCTCGACTATATCCGAAATACAAACGTCATCTCCGGCGAGGCTGGCGGCATCACGCAGGCCATCGGCGCGTATAACGTCACGCTCCCCGACGGAAACCACATTACATTCCTCGACACCCCGGGACACCAGGCGTTCACAGCCATGCGTGCCCGTGGCGCAAAAATCACAGACATCGCCGTCATCGTCGTGGCTGCCGACAGTACAGTCATGCCGCAGACCGAGGAGGCTATTGCACACGCGCAGGCGGCTGGCGTTCCGATTGTGTTCGCCATCACGAAAGTCGACCTCCCGACCGCAAATGTTGAAAAAATCAAGGAAGAACTCGCCAAGCGCAACTTCCTCGTCGAGGACTGGGGCGGCAAGTATGGCTCTGTGGAAATCTCCGCAATGACCGGCTATAATGTCGACAAACTCCTCGAGCGCATACAGCTTGAAGCCGAGATGCTCGAACTCAGGGCTAACTTCAACTGCAAGGCGGAAGGTACGGTTGTCGAGTCGACGCTCGACAAGGGTCGCGGCTACATGGCGACAGTCCTTGTGGAGCGTGGCACACTAAAAATCGGCGACGTATTATGGGCTGGCGCACATTCCGGCAAGGTAAAAGCCATGTTCAACGAGCGCGGCAAGAACATCTACGAGGTCAAACCGGCAGAACCGGCATCGGTGCTCGGACTTGACGGCCCGCCGGTAGCAGGCGACAGGTTCGAGGTGATGGACGACGAACGCTCGGCACGTGAGCGCGCATTGCGCCGCGCACAACTTGAGCGCGAGATCGGCGTCCGCACAAAGAAACACTTGACGCTCGAAGAAATCGGTCGACGCATCAAGCTTGGCAACTTCCACGAACTTAACATCATCATCAAGGGCGATGTCCAGGGTTCGGTCGAGGCTGTCCAGGATTCGCTCGAAAAACTCTCGACGGAAGAAATCCAAGTCAACATCATCGGCAAGGGCGTCGGTCAGATTTCTGAAAACGACATCATGCTCGCCTCCGCGTCCAACGCAATCATCATCGGCTTTGACGTGCGTCCCTCTGCAAGCGCGAAGAAGCTCGCCGACAAGGAGCAAATCGACATCAAGTTGTATTCCATCATCTACGACGCAATCGATGCCGTCAAGCACGCGATGGAGGGCCTGCTCGCTCCGAAGACGAAAGAGGAGGAGTTTGGCGTTGCGGAAGTCAAGTCAGTATTCAGGATTGCCAAAGTCGGTAATATCGCGGGCTGTCTCGTGACATCTGGCAAGGTTTTGAGAACCAACAGTTGCCGTGTCGTTCGTGACGGTGTCGTTATCCACAAAGGCAAGGTCGCTGCCCTCAAGCACTATAAGGACGACGTTAAGGAAGTCGCAATGGGCATGGAGTGCGGTATCGACCTCGAGAAATTCCACGAATACCAAGTCGGTGACATCCTCGAAGCCTACGAGGAGAAGGAAGTTGCAAGAACTCTTGACGAAGAATAGACGATTCTTGTAACTTTGGCACGCTATATGAGATATAAAGGGTAAAGGTACTTTGTGCGGAAATTCTTCCGCCATAGTCCTTTACCCTTTTTTTGTGTTTTTAAGTATAAACCTATTAATGAGATATAAGACAGTGAAAAAAAATCTTTTAACCATCGCCGCGCTCGCATTGACCATGAGCGCGTATGGACAGAAATTTGACATTTATTCCATTGACGAGACGGTAGACCCGGAATCCGAACAGCAGTCTACAGTCACTACAAAGACAGCGATAGACACGGTGAACACCGCTGACAAATACACAAAAGTCGTCCTTTACGACGACCACACATGGCAGTACATTGAGCTTGAGCGTCCCAATATCTCCGACGAGGACTTCCAGGACGCATGGGAACAGGAGCATATCCACGCTTACGCCGACGTTACATTGGCATCGCTGCCTAACGAAGTTGAACTTCTGCTTACCGACAGCCTCCACGGTTGGGCTTGCCCGGTGGTCGGTCAGGTAAATTCCGGCTGGAAATTCCGCCGTCACCGCGAGCATAAAGGCACGGACGTCCATCTTGTCACAGGCGACACAATCCGCGCCGCTTTCGACGGCAAGGTTCGTGTTGTGCGTGAGGTCGCTGATGCCGGTGGCTATGGCAATCTTATCGTCATCCGCCATCCAAACGGTCTCGAGACCTATTATGCCCACCTTTCTAAGCACCTCGTGACCGAGAACGAACTCGTAAAAGCTGGCGAAGTCATTGGACTTGGCGGCAGCACTGGACGCAGCACAGGCCCGCATCTCCATTTTGAGTGCCGCTACATGGGCAAGCCTTTCGATGCCGAGCGCATATTTGACTTCCCCAACGGGCAGCTCCGTGACACGCTCTTTGTGTTGAAAAAGCATTATTTTAACATCTACTCCCACTACGGCCAGTCCGACAAGGAGTCGTCCGCATCTACATCCCACATTGTCCACGTAATCAAGCATGGCGACACCCTCGGCGCACTTGCCCGCAAGTACCACACAACGGTTGCGAGCCTCTGCCGCCTTAACCGCATCTCCGCGACAAAGACACTCCGCCTTGGCCAGCGGATAATAGTAAGGTAGAGTGGGGTAAATATTTTGTCATTATTTTCACCGGCAACTAATCCCGCCGGCCTCCGCCGTCCAAATATAGTCCGCCATGCGTTCTGCAATGTCGATTTCGTGGGTCGAGGCTAAAACCGACTTGCCGTCGGCGTGTGCAAAATCGCGCAGAAGTTCCATCGCCTCGGCGCGTGAGCGGTAGTCGAGGAACGCCGTCGGCTCGTCGAGAATCATTATCGGAGTCTGCTGGGCGACGGCACGGGCGAGGAGTGCGCGTTGACGCTGGCCGTCGGAGGCATGATGTATGCGGCGGTCTGCCAATGCAGTGATATTCAGGCGTTCCATGGCATCTTCCACAATCTTTCTGTCGCCGTCCGACAGCCGTCCGAATATGCCAGTATATGGCATTCGCCCTGTCGCCACGAGTTCGGAGACTGTCATCAGCCGGTCTGCAATCGGGTCGGTCAAGACGATGGAAACCTGACGCGCCAACTGAGGCGGAGGCATATTGGCAATGTCTGTATTAGAAACGAACACCGCTCCGGACAGTGGCCTCTGAAGACCCGCCATTGTCCGGAGCAGTGTCGTCTTTCCAATTCCGTTAATGCCGATGAGGCACGTCAAAGCCGCCTTGTGGAGCGTCAGGTTCATGTCGCTGAGCAGCGGCGTTTTATATCCCACGGAAAGGTTCTCTGCTCTCAAAATCAGTTAGTCTTAAACTTGAACTTGATTTGTTTGAGCTCCTCGTTTGCCTTGGTAATCTTTTCGGCGAGAGCGGCTTTCTTTTGGGCGACCTTTTCGCGGATTGTCGGGTCGGCGACGGCGAGGATTTGGGTGGCGAGGATTGCGGCGTTCTGCGCAGCGTTAATGCCAACTGTCGCCACGGGGATGCCGGGGGGCATCTGTATAATCGACAAAATCGAGTCCCAGCCGTCCATGCTCATTGAAGCCTTGATAGGCACGCCGATTACGGGCAGTGTCGTCGATGCAGCGATAACGCCTGGCAGGTGGGCCGCTCCGCCGGCTGCGGCGATGATGACCTTAATGCCCTTTGAGGCGGCGTTCTGTGAGAACTCCGCCACGAGGTCGGGGGTGCGGTGCGCCGACAGCGCGTTTATCTCAAAAGGAATCTCCATCGAGTCAAGGTATTTGGCGGCTGCCTCCATGACCGGCATGTCGGAGGTGCTGCCCATGATGATGCTTACTATTGGTGTCATTGTTAAATGGTAAAATTATTTTGATATTTTTTTTGAAAATCTCGCCACGTTGATTAATTTTGCACATTGGAAACGCAATCTTGAAACCATGGACAAAATTATCAGCGTCAAAGATAAGAAATTCCGCGTAAGTATTGACGCGGAGTTGCTGCAAAAAAATGTTAAACGTGTAGCCGGGGAGATTAACCGCGACTACAATGGCCGTCAGGTGATGTTCGTCGGCATTTTGAACGGGGCGTTCATGTTCGCCGCAGACCTGCTTAAGAGCGTCACGGTGGACTGCCAGGTAAGTTTCGTCAAACTTTCGTCGTACTCCGGCACGTCGTCTACTGGCGAGGTCAAGGAGTTGATTGGGCTTAACAGCGACATCGCCGGACAGGACGTGGTCGTCGTGGAGGACATCATCGAGACTGGCCTTACGATAGCCACAGTGTTGAGGATGCTCAAGGATATGGGCGCGAAGTCTGTGCGCGTGGCGTCGTTGATATTCAAGCCGGACTCCTTCATGGGCGGCTACGATGTCGATTACGTCGGCTTCAGGCTGCCGAAAAGCTTCATCGTCGGCTACGGGCTCGACTACGACGGCTTCGGGCGCAACTTGCCTGAGATTTATACTATTGTCGAATAATCATAAAAACAAAATACACAACAAACAAAATGTTAAACATAGCGATTTTTGGTGCCCCGGGCGTTGGCAAGGGCACGCAATCCGCCCTGATAGAGAAGAAGTACAACCTTGTGCACATCTCCACGGGCGACATCCTGAGGGAGGAGACTTCCAAGGGCACGGAACTTGGCGTCAAGGCCAAGGCTTACATGGAAAAGGGTCAACTCATTCCCGACGACCTCATCATCAACATGCTTGAGAAGAAGGTCGACGAGAACATCGATGCCGAGGGCATTCTCTATGACGGTTTTCCCCGCACGGTGAAGCAGGCCGAGGCTCTCGACGCAATGTTTGAGAAGAAGGGCTTGAAGCTCGACACGTTCCTCTGCCTTACCGCCGACCACGACACCCTCGTGCAGCGTCTCCTGAACCGTGCAAAGGATTCTGGACGCGCCGACGATGCCGATGTCAATGTAATCGAGAACCGCATCAAGGTCTACAACGAGCAGACACTCCCCGTAGCCGAGTACTACAAGGCACAGGGCAAGTCGGTGGAAATCAATGGTATCGGCGAGATTGCCGACATCTTCAACACCATCAGCGAGGCTATCGACAAAGTAAAGTAACTAATCACAATTCAATTTAATATTAACATTTCTAAATTTTCTTTTCTTTCAAAAAAACAAGCGCGGGCTGTCGTGGGACATACCCGCGCGTTTTTTTATTAGAGTAAAGTTTAGAGAGTAAAGATTAAAGTTTAGAGAGTAAAGATTAGAGTTTATAGCCGTTCCACAATCTCCAAGCAGGCGCGGGTGTTGTGGTAGGGGCATTTCCAGGGGCCGGTTTTCTGCTCCTCGGTGTAGACCTTGTGGTCGTCTTTCGTGACGCGCCAGTACCATTCGCCGTTCTTGGGGTCGATGATGTACTTCTTGACGAACTCCCACGAGTTGAGTGACGCCTGGCGGAACTTCTCGTCGCCGGTCATCTGGTAGGCGTTCATGAATCCCACAATAGCCTCCGCCTGTGGCCACCAGTGCTTGTCGGTGTCCTCTACAACGCCGTCCGTGCCTTCGCTCATAATCCCGCCGTCCTTGTCGACGCCGTCGCGCAAAGCCTGCTCTGCCATCTTCACGCATATCGGGCGGCAGTATTCGATGACTTCCTTGTCGCCCAATACTTCTGCGGCTTCCCATAGCAGCCATGAGCCTTCGATGTCGTGGCCATACGAGTTGTTGGACGATTCGTGGGTCCAGTCGGCGGCGAAGAACAGGTCAAAGTAGCCTTTGTCCTTGTCGATTATCTTGTCGCAGGTCAGTTCGATGAGGTCTTTCAACGCCAGCCTCAACTCGTCGTCCTTGTAGACGCGGTAGAGGTTGGTGTATGCCTCGAGGATGTGGAGGTGCGTGTTCATGGACTTTGGCGAGTTCTTGTCCTTGTCGGAAAGCCTCATGTCTTCCATGACTCCCCATTCGCGCGAGTACGCCTCGTAGTAGCCGCCGTGGGTTTTGTCGACATGGCTGTAGATGTCGTTAAAGAGCGACACGGCATGGTCGAGCGCGTCCTTCTTTGAAGTCGCGCGGTAGTATTCGGCAAGTCCGTAGATTGTGAAGGCTATCGCGTAGAGTTGCTTCCGCGTGTTGGCAGGCGTGCCGTCGGCGTTGAGCATCCAGTATACGCCGCCAAACTCCTTGTCAATGAAATACTTCGTCACATAGTCGTATGCGCGGTCAGCCATCTCGAGGTATTGCTTGTCTTTCAAAACCCTGAATGCCGACGAGTACGCCCAGAGGATTCGCGCGTTGAGCACTGCGCCTTTCTGATCCTCCGGGTGTTTTGTCATGTCGAGGTCTATTGAGCCTATGAACCCGCCATTGGCATTGTCGACGGTGTTATTTGTCCAAAACGTGAGGATATTGGCGGCCTCACGTGCCATTTCTTCTTTTATCATATTTTTAGTGGATAGTTTTTCGTTTAAAGTGGATAGTTTAAAGTTGGTAGTTTTTAGTCGGTGAATACGACTTTCTTGGGCGTGATGCGTTTTTCGGTTGTGAACGATGATGCCGGGAGGCCTGCGCCGTTGAAGAGCGATGCTGTGCGGATGTAGTTTTTCCAGCAGTAGCGGACGTTCTTCGGTTTCGACACTTCGGGGCTTGAGACGACGACCTTGTCGCCTGAAATCGTCGCGTCGGCGGGGATGAAGTTGCCGCGCGCGTCGGCGATTTCGAATCCTGACAGCCTGCCGCCTTTTGCCACAAGTCCTCCTTCGGTGTGGTCGAAGGAGAGTTCGATGCTGTTGCCGTTAAGGGTCATCGACTTGAAGATTGGCCCCGATGTTTCGCACTTCTTGCCGTAGAGGTCGTTGAGAGCCCAGAGCGCGAGCCTTTCGCCGACTTCCTTCTTTTGGGTGGGGTGCATGGTCTCCTTCCTGCCGATGTCGAGGAGCGTCGCCATTCCTGCATCGTGGATTGTGTACATGCAGCGGCGTTGGGCTTCGCGGATTTCGTATGAGGGGCTTGCGTAGCCGAACTCGTAGGGCGCGATTTGGCAGTAGTAGAACTTCATGCTCTGATCCCTGAATCCGTCGCGCCAGCATTGTACGAGCGTCGGAAGTAGTTTCGCGTATTCCTCGCCACGGCCGATGTTGGTCTCGCCCTGGTACCATATCACGCCTGCCACTTTATATGGCATGATGGGTTTTAACATGCCGTAATAGTTGGCGGCGAGGGTCTTGTTGCTGAGCGTCACGTCAACTTTTGGCCTGTCGTAGTACTCGAGTTTCTTATGGTCGAACTGGTACAATACCTCGTCGAGTAGCTCGCACGTCGGGAGGTACTTCCAAAAACCTGCGATGTACACCGCTTCGTCCTTGTTTTCTTCCTCGCCCTCGGGGTATATTTTCATCAGGTCTGCACGGCCGCAGATACCGCCGCCATTGCCATTGTCGAACATGCGGACGGCGATTAGGTTTTCGCCCGACCTCATCAGTCCTGGCTGTATCGGGTATTTGCGCTCCATGTTCCATAAGCCGGACACCATGGTCTCGCCGACCTTTTCGCCGTTTATGTATGCGGCGTCCATGTCGTCGACCGGTCCGAGCGAGAGTATGAGTTTCTTTCCAAGCCATGCGTCGGGTATGGTGACTTTGCGACGGAACCATACCACGCCGTCATAGTTGCCGATGTTCTCCGGGTTGTCGAAGTAGCATGGGAGGCGCATCGTCTGCCACTTGCTGTCGTCGTAGCTGAGTTTTGCGCAGTCTTCGTCGTTGAACTTCATCGCCGAGAAGTGGGTCTGCCAGTCGGGGCCGTACTCGACAATCCTGTGGTTCTTAATCCAGTTACGGAGGTTGAGCTGGAGAGGCAGGCTCGTCTTGTATTCCTCAATCTTGTCGCGGTATTCGGGCAGTGCCTTCAGGTATTCTATGTCGACCCAGCTTTCGGCGTTACAGCCAGCCCAGCTTGCGTTGATGATTCCGATTGGGATTCCAGTCTCCTGGAATATCTTTTCGGCATAGAAATACGCCACTGCGCTGCACCCCGCCACAGAGCGTGTCGAAATCGCCGCCCACGAGCCCTCGGTGTCGTCCTTCGGCTCGAAGACCGCGGACTGCTTGATGTTGATGAAGCGAATCTTGTCGTTTTGGGCGGTCTGCAAGATTGATGCCGCGCCGGCGATAGTGTCCTGCGGCGCCCATCCCATCATCGGGATTTCCATGTTGCTTTGTCCAGAAGCCAGCCACACTTCCCCTATCAGCACGTCGTCGATGACTACGGTGTTCTCGCCTGTGAGGGTCAGCTTGTGTGGTCCGCCATATTTGTATGTCGTTATGCGGGCGTTCCATTTTCCGTTAGCGTCGGCTTCGGTGCGGGTTTCCGCGCCCCATGAGCCCTTTATTGTGATTTTCTCGCCCGGCGACGCCCAGCCCCATATAGGGCACGGGCTGTTTTGCTGGAGCATCATGTGGTTGCCAAAAATATGCGGCAGGCGGATTGTCGCGCTTGCCGCCGTGGCAAGCAGCATTGTAGCCGCCAATAAGAGAGTGTGACTGGATTTGAACATTTTTATTATTGTTTTAGTGAAAAATAGTGTCTATGGTTTGACATCCTCGAGGAACAGCACGTCCTCACATTCGGCTGCGTCGAGCCACCATGCGGTCTTCGCGTGGTCAGACTTGTCGAGGTTTGTCAAATTATGAGTGTACCACGGCATGAAGTACGAGAATTTTCCGCCCTTGGCGAAAATCTCGGAGATGTTGGCGATGCCGCCATTCTCGCCGAGCGCGGCCATCTTGTCCGGGAACATTTTTTGGATGTCCTGGAACTCCTGGACGCTCTTTGAAACTTCTGCCTTGTCGTAGTTGTCGCGGGCGATGATGTCCACGTACTGGCTGCCCGGATACCACTGCGAGTCGTCGCTTGTGAACCAGTTTTCGCTGCCGTCGCTGCCAACGCCCATTTGTGTTGTCCAAACCCAAATGAGGTTGTCGATGCCTTTGGCTTTGAAGTAGTCGAACATGTAGACCCACAGTTTTTTATATGCCTGTGCGCCGTCCTTTCCCCACCAGAACCATGCGTCGGAGTTTTTGCCGGTTATTGTGGCGTTGCCCGAGCCTTCGTGGAACGGTCGCCATACTACGGCGATTCCTGCTTCCTTATATTCGAGCAGGACTTCAGCCGCCTTGTCGAAGGCAAATTTGATGAACTCGTTTTCCCATGTGCCGTCTGTCACGGCGTTTTTAGCCGAGAAGTAGACCTGGGCGTTCCAGGCTTTTGTTTGGTCGTTGACTTCGTTCTTTGCGGCGTATGCCTCCTGGCTCGGGACGTTGAGGTGCCAACATGCGGAGACGATTCCACCGTTGTCCCACAGTTCCTTGTAGTGGGAGATGTCGTGGTAGATGGAGTTCTGTTCCCATGTCGAGCGGTCTTTTGTAAGTGTCACAAAACAGAAGTCGAAAGTCTGCATGAGCGGTGTCTTGCCGGTGGCGGCTTTGACAAGTGCTGCCTCCTTCTGTTCCATGGACACGTTAGCCATGGAGCCGGAGATGATTTTTTTGCCGTAGTTGTTGTAGAGGAAGTCATAGACTTTCTGTGCGCTTGCGTTTGCGGCGTTTATGCACTGTGTCGAAATCGGCTCGGTGCTTGGTGTGTAGGGTGTCACAGGCTCCTCGGGGTCGTCGGGCGTCGTGGGCGTCACGGGGTCGTCGGGTGACGATTGAGCCTTTTTCGTGGTGAAGCTCCACGATATTTGCTTGTCGTAGCCATCGACCGTGCCGGCGGAGACAACTATTTTGTAGGTCTGTCCGGCTTTGAGGTCAAAACCGCTAATGTTCAACTGCTTGTTGTCGACTTTGTTCATTGTGGCTTTTTCGCCGTTGACAGTCGCTGAGCCGTCCGTGAATCTGACAGTAATCGTTTGGTCAAACTCGGCGTAGACATCTGCGCCAGTCTCTACGTCGGTCGCGCCGTCGGCTGGCGATAGCTTGACAAGGTTTGGTACTGAGATTGAGCCGTTGTCGTCGTCGTCACCGCATGATGACGACACGAGGAGTGCCGTCATCAGGAGTGCCGAAATCAGTGTTAATAATCTTCTTTTCATGTGCAGTATGGATATTTAAAAATTAGTCAAGTCCTTTTGTGCAGAACGAGCTTGCGGGCAGTCCGGCTGCGTTCGCGATGCCTTCGCCGTCGACACAATTCTTCCATGTGTAGCGTGCGGCTATGGGAGCTTTTACGCCGGGGGCAGTGAGTTCAATCTTGTCGCCGACGAGTTTTGGCGTGGCATCTGTGTATTTGCCGTCCGCGCCGCAAACCTCGAATCCCTTTGTCGATGCGAGTTTAAGTCCGTCGGCGTAGTCGAATGAGAGGACGATTTTGTTGCCGGAGATTTCCATCGACTTGTAGAGCGGGCCGCTGAATTGGATGTCCTTGCGTCCGTAGTCCTTGTTAAGAGCCCAGTATGCGAGGCGGTCGCCGACTTCGTGCTTGTTGGCGGGGTGGATGTTGTCGTTATTTCCGATGTCCATTGTCACAGCCATGCCTGTGTTCTCTGTGGCGAGCGAAAGGCGTTGAGCCTCACGGATTTCTTGGGACGGGCCGTCGCCATAGTTCCATGGCGCAATCTGGACGTAGTAGAACGGGAATGTGCCTTGGTTCCATTTTTCGCGCCATGCCTTAATCATCATCGGGAATGTCGTCGCGTATTCCTTACCACGGCCGACATTTGCCTCGCCCTGGTACCAAATAGCGCCGGCGATTCTGTAGCCTGCGATCGGGGCGACCATTGCGTTGTAGAGGGTTGTCGGGGTCTGCTCGCCAAGGTCGATGGGAAGGTGCGGACGCTCGTAGAATTGTTGGGTGGGTATGTCATAAAGGCTGAAAACGCCGTTGACGAGGTATGCAGTGGGAAGGTATTTCCATGAGCCAGTGAGCGTTACAGCGTCCTTTTCCGCGCCTTTTGCGTAGAATTTCATGCTCTCCGGCTTTCCGCAAAGTCCGCCGCCGCCCTGTGTGTCGAGTACGCGGACAGCGAGTACGTGGGTTCCTGCTGTGGCTTTTGAGGCGGGGATTGTGTAGACGCGCTCCTCCTGCCATTTGCCTTCTTCCATTGTCTTTCCGATGAGTTCGCCGTCGAGGTATGTGCGATCCATGTCGTCGATTGCGCCGAGGGCGAGTGTGAGGTCTTTGCCTGCCATCGAAGCCGGGATTTCGATTTGTTTCCTGAACCATACGATGCCGTCGAAGGAGCGCACGTTGTTGTCTGTCTCGAACTGTCGCGGGAGTTCCATCTCCTTCCATTTGCTGTCGTCGAAGTCCTTGGCGGCTACTGCATCGTCCTTGAGGTCGATTTGGTCGTATGATGCGTCGCCCTTCGACACTTTTGTCAACTTGTCGCTCCAAGACTTTGTGTCGACGCTCATGTTGACGCTCTGGTCGATGAGTTTGACTTTCTCGTCGTAGCCCTGGACGGTCTTGATGAACTCGTTTGGAATCCAGCTTTCTACGGGAGTTCCGCCCCATGATGTGTTTATCACGCCGACTGGCACGCCGAGTTCTGCGTTGAGTTTCTTCGCGAAATAGTAGGACGTTGCGCCGAATTTGGGAGTGTTGGCTGGCGATGCGGCTTTCCAAGAGCCTTTGATGTCGGTCTCGGGCGTGAAGCTTACAGCCCTTTCGACCATGAAGATTCGGATGTTGTTGTTCGCGCTCGAGGCGATGTCCTCGGGTCCGTTCTCCACCGGACATTCGGGGAGCCAGCCTTCCATGGGCATCTCCATGTTGCTCTGTCCTGATGCGAGCCATACTTCGCCGACCATCACGTCGTTGATGGTAAGCGTGTCGCAGGTGATGACCTTGACGGTGAAAGGTCCGCCGGACGGTGGCGTCTCGAGTGTGGCTCTCCACTTTCCGTCCTGTCCTGCCGTGGTCTCGGCAGCCTTGCCCCACGAGCCTTGGAGCGTCACTTTCGAGTTGGGTGCCGCCTCGCCCCAGAATGGCGCGTCGGACTTCTGCTGTAGCACCATCCCGTCGCTGAACATTTTGGGCAGTTTTGCTGTGCCCGCGTTGTCCGTGCGTCCTCCGCCGCATGATGCGAGTAGTAGCATCGTGGCGACTGCTAAACATTCTTTTTTTAAGTCTTTTCTCATTTTTCTTAGTGTAGTAATTAGATGTTCGTTAAAAGATTATTGTTATACTGTAATGTTTTGGCAAAGGTAAGTGATTTAACGATATTTGAGTAAAAGAGTTCGATTTTTTTTCATTTTTTTTACGCAAAAGGCGGGCGATGTCGGTCATCGCCCGCCTTGTTATAGCGTGGTGTTCGTTTTACTATTCGCCTTTGGCATCGTCGCTGTAGTTGTCGGCAGAGGACTGGTCGGCCTGGCTGTCGTTGTAGCGGTAGCCGTCCTGATCCTGGTCGTTGTTGAAGCGGTTGTTGTAGCCGTTGTTGTTATAGCCGTATCCGTTGTTGTTATATCCACGGTTGTTGCCGTATCCGCCACGGTTGTTGCCGTATCCGCCACGGTTGTTTCCGAAGCCGCCGTTGTTGCCGTAGCCATTGTTGTTGTATGCCTGGCGGCGTGGGCGGTATCCCGGGTTGTTGCTGTATCCTTGGTTGTTGCTGAATCCCTGGTTTGAGAAAGAGTTGGATGCCTGCTGGTCGTCGCCTTGGCGTTCTTCGTTGTTGAAGCCTTGGCTGTTGCTGTATCCGTTGTTGTAGTATCCTTGGTTGTTTCCGTATCCGTTGTTGTAGTATCCATTGTTGTTGTAAGCCTGGCGGCGCGGACGGAATCCGTTGTTGTTCTGCTGGCGGAAGCCTTGGTTAAAACCTTGGCGGCGCTGCTGGAAACCGTTGTTGTTCTGCTGCTGGCGGAAGCCGCCCTGGTTGTTGTTCTGCTGGCGCGGGCGCGCTACAGAAACCTTGACCACTTTCTCCTCGCTGCCTTCCTCGCCTTCCTGTTCAAAAGTGATGGTCGTGCCGTTGAGTTCGTCGATAGCCTTCTGTCCTTCATCTTCGTTGGGCATCTCCACAAAGCCGAAGCCTTTGGACTTGCCGGTCTCTTTGTCAATGATTACTTTTACTGAATTGATCGTTCCATAAGGAGAAAATAACTCTCTTAAGTCTTCGTCCGTGACATTGAAGCTTAAGTTTGCAATATAAATGTTCATATTAGAATGAGTGTATAATGTAAATAATACTGTATGTGATTGATGTTAATGTTTTGTAAAAAATCAACGCGCAAATGTATGTTTATTTTTTGACATTACCAACATTTTGTGCAAATATTTTTTCTATTTTAACGTTCCATGAAAAAAATATTGCAGTGATGGCGTATTTTTTGAGGTTTATTAGTAATTTTGCGAAGTTTTTTCCGTTAGATACATATTAAGGGGCTTCATGCCGTGGTGTATTTATTTTTTTATAACACAAACTGACAGAGATTATGCGCAGGATACTACAGATATTATCGTTCTTATTGGCTTTGACGCAGTTCGTCATGGCTCAGTCATCGAATTTGGGCATCAGCCTTGGTGCCAATTTCTCCAACCTCATCGGCCCTGGCAAAATCGACGGGTCGAAGCCCAGGCTTGGCTTTTGTCCGGGTCTTGTTTTGGACATACCGACGGCATACGAGTCGTACCTTGAGCTCGGATTGTTATACTCGCAGCAGGGCGTGACCATTAAGGACGAGTCTTACGACCGCTTCGAGGTCAGGCAGTACATGACGGACTATGAGTATCAGAAGTTCCAGAACAAGACTATCCGCTTTAAGACCAACATATCCAAGCATGTCGATTACATAACGTTCCCTGTCATGTGGAAGCAGTCATTCGGCGGGCTGTACGGCAAGGTCGGCCCCTGGGTGTCGTTCGCAGTGCAGGCTGAATCGGAAAAGAAGGTGTCCGTGTATGTCGGCACCGACACTATTATAAAGTACAGCAGCAGCTCCGACACGACGGCTGTCGGCAAGGCCTTTAACCAAAGTTTCATCAATCAGTTGCGCAAGTACGACATGGGCGGAGGAATTTCTGTCGGCTATCAGACTTCCATTGGACAAAGTTTTGACCTGTTCATCGACGCGAGCTACAAGATTGGGTTCTTCTCCGTCGAGGACCAGCCCACAGACCGCAAGTCCGTCATCCGCAACCAGTATTTCACAGTCTCGGCGGGCGTGTTCTTGGTCAAGAACCGGCGGTCGCGGACTTTCAGGCGACGGTAGCCGTGTATCTTAATGGAACGTGCCATCATTTTTTCTAAATCACACACACACTTACTTCCATGCACCGCAATAATGTCTTCAGAATCATATTAGCCGCTGTCGTAATGTTCTTCAGCATGACATCCGCCGCATATAGCCAGCAGATAACGATGAAGGTCGGCGCGGCGTTGGGCAAAATAGACTCGCGTGAAATCGGAGGCGAGATTAAGCGTATGCTCAATGTCTATTGGGAAACGAACTACGGGTTGCGTGTCGGCTCGTACAAGTTTGTGACATTCGGCCTTGCGTACCTCGGCGCGGGCGGTAAGTTCAGCGACACATACGTCCCGGGAGTTTTTGACGTGTCGTACCATGTCAGGGCGAGGTTCAACAATGTCCTCACCCCGATAAAGTTCAAGGTAAGCACCGAGCACCGCAAAAAGCCTCGTCTGTACGGCTATGTCGGCGCTGCGCCGGGCGTCATGTTCCGCGAGACGAGGTACATGGAGTTTGACGACGGCCATGAGTACAACAAAAAGCAGGACGAATATCTGTTCAACTGGACGCCGCGCCACTTCCAGAACTACCTCTTGGCGGGTATCGGCGTGTATTACAGGCATATCCTTGTTGAATTTTCCACATACGTCAGCACATTCAAGGACTATAAGGAGTTCAAGTCGCCCATCGCGTTCAATTCGGGCTTGATGCTTTCTGCCGGCTACCAGGTGTCGCATGACAGGGCTAAGAGATGGTAGGGGCAAGAGATTGAAGTAATTGAAATGATTGAAGTAATTGAATAACGAGTAAATGAAGTATAAGACGATAAGATATATATTGATGATTGTTTTGGTGGTTGGAATCGTGGAGGTAGCGTCGGCTCAGCCGGAGTTCCAGACAAGGCCGACGGCTTGCACGCTTAACAAACATCATTTTGAAGTTCCATTGTTTTCGCCGACGAGGTTTGCTGTCGGGGAAAAGACGGAGGTCTTCTCGTCGGTGTTGGCTGACTGGGAGTTGCCAAACCTCGGGCTTAAACATCTGTGGTGGAAAAAGCCGGCCCAGGACGACGGCGGTTTTCTCAAGACGCGCGACCTGTTTTTTGGCACAGTCCACACCCTCGACTACCCAAAGCCTTTTTTCAAAAGTGTCCAAAAGCACAAGCCTGAATACATAGCCGACACGTGCGTATTGCCAAACGTCGTCACGATGAAAAACGAGGCGCGCCTGACAGTGATGCTTAAAAAGCGCACGAACTGCGAGCCAGGCAACTTCCTCTTCACGCTCCGGGCCGGTGTCAAGAACTCTTTCCGATTGAAGAAGGACGCGACAATGCCGCCGGTGGACAAGATGCTGTGGTATCGTGAGACAGTGGTGTGCTTGGACACGACAGTGTGGTTCGTGGGCGCGGACTTGGACATACACATCACCGGCAAACTCAATCTCCTCGTCGACGCGGACTTCTATTCCGTCGACTGGAACGTCAAAGACTGGTCGGGCGAGAACAAGCTCTTTGTCTACGGATATTTTGGATATAAGCAGAACATCATGCTCGAGGGCGGCGTAAAGTTGCTTTACGGCACGGCGTTCAATGATTTTAAGTTCATGGCACTGCCGATGATAGACGTCTCGTACTTCTTCGCGCTGAAGAAAAAACGTGACAAAGGCCTTTTTGGCGACGACATCTCACTACTAACAAAACGTCATTACCGCTACTAACGATGGAAAGCAGGATAGACCTTGAGAACCTGAACCCCGTTGATTTTTACGGTGTCAACGAGCAGCGCCTCGAACTCGTCCGCGCGATGTTCCCGAAGATTAAGCTTGTGGCGCGCGGAAACCACATAAAAGTCCTCGGCGAGTCCGACGAGATAGAGCGTTTCACGGAACTCCTTAACAACATAAAACGCCACTATGCAACCTATAACACGCTTTCCGACAAGGAGTTGGAAAGCCTGTTGAGCAATAATGGCGTTAAGGCTTCCTTGGAGGCGGGTGGGGGGGACGTGATTCTATTTTCCACTACTGGCAATCCAATACGCCCGCGCTCGGAGACCCAGATGTTCATGGTCAAGGAGTTCAACAGGAATGACCTCATATTTGCCACTGGCCCGGCCGGCACCGGCAAGACATTCTTGGCGGTTGCATTGGCGGTAAA
>CAJOJG010000032.1 GCA_905234655.1 uncultured Bacteroidales bacterium | reverse complement strand
TTTTGATTTGCAATAATTTGCAACATTCTTAATGCAAAAAAACGGCATCAGGAGTATGAGTATGAATTTGATACTCTGACTATATTTAGCATTATAATTGGTTGAAAGACAGAGACTTTTGTCGTTTAAATTCAGCATGTCAAGTACCGTGAAAATGGCATTGCCTGAATTATCGAAATTTTCAACAAAGAATTTTGATATTTCTTTGAAATTTTTTGTAATTTTGTCTGGCAGCATGATTTTTGTTTGTACGCTTAAATATACTGATTTTCAGTGTATTTACAAAATTTTTGCTGCCTTTTTTTATTATTTTTTTTGGCTCTTAAAACACTTGCGAAAGTTTAGTTATTATTTTTTGAAGTATTGTCTTGGCAAAAACAATAGCCCTTTATATGTGTTGTTGGGTATATTTTTTTGTTGGTATATTGCTCAATGTATAAATTATGGCGGAATCGTTTCGATAGACTTCCGGATTGTCTATTCTATCATAATATGCCATATATCATTTTATCTGTATAAAGGGAAAGAGTTTTTTTTATTATGACATAGTGATTGTTTTTTTGGCAGTATTGTCACTCGTAGTATGGTTGTCGGCTCTTGTAATGCATGATGTTGTATATAGTTTGTTTGCAACAATCTCTGTGTGGGACAACGGCAGTACAACTTACGGCAACGCTATTGTTGTTGCTTTGGGTAATCAACATACCTTAGGAATTCTTCGCAATATCGGATTTACATGGGAAGCTGGACGTTTTGCATGTTTCATCGTAGTTGGGCTTTTCTGTAATCTGATGCTAAACAATTTGACAATAAAACGCAACAAAAGTTTTGCGATTTTATTTATTACCTTGTTTTCGACATTATCTACAACTGGCATCATTGCCGCTCTCATGGTGGATTTGTATATAATTCGGACAATAAACAGAAAGAAATAATCTACGTTGGACGCCTTGACAACACTCAGAAATGCGTTTACCGAATCATTGACGCATGGTCAAAAATCGAGAGCCAATACCCTGACTGGCGGCTGACCATAGTTGGCGACGGCGCAGACAGAAGCGAACTCGAATCATTGGTTGGCAGATACCAACTTCGCCATGTAACTTTTGAAGGTTTCCAAAATCCACGTCCGTATTATGAAAGGGCATCAATCCTGATGTTGACATCTGATTTTGAGGGCTTTGGACTTGTTATCGTTGAAGCGATGCAGTTTGGCGTAGTGCCTGTGGTCTATGGCAGTTATCTGGCTGTATATGACATAATCGAGGACGGCAAGAACGGGATTATTACGCCGATGCCTTACAACATTGACAACACCGTCGGCAGTCTGCGTAAGTTGATGGACGACAGCAATCTACGGCAACAGATGGCAACGAATGCGATTGTGAAAGCAAAGAAGTTTTCGGTTGATAATGTTGTCAATGAATGGTACGAAAAGATTAATCAACTAACCAAGCAATGAAATCCTCTCGCATCCTTTATCTCGAAGTACTTCGCATCATCGCCACTATCGCCGTGTTAATCAACCACGTACCTTTGGTAGCGTTGCGCTATTATAGCGGCACTGCCACAGACACGGACAATGCGGTAATTATGGGCATCAACCACATCGTCCATTTTGCTGTGCCGGTGTTCGTGATGATAACGGGCGCATGGTTGTTGCAAAAGGAACGTCCGGTTTGTGTTTGCGTTTGTTAACCCGATGTTGACCAAATTTGCCGATTTTAATATTGGCATCCGATTTCCAATAATGTCCGAATATGTAGCGTACATGCTGATAGGCTATCGCATCACAACATTACAACATTACAACATTACAACATTACAACTGTGCGTACTGACTTGACACCTCGAAAATATACGCCAATATTTGACAAAATTCTGCAGGACTATTTAAATTCATAAGATTAGATTTAGCCCGCATTCCCTATATTTTTTATGCTGATAGTCAATACTGTCGGCACAGATACCGTCTGCATACATTTCCACTAAAAAACCATGCCCCGCACCCTTCTTGCCGTCGCGTCAATCGGCGGACATTGGATTCAACTTCTGCGCATTGCAAAAGGATTGGAACGCGATTTTGAAGTCGTGTATTGCTCGACGCATGAGAAATGCGCGACTATGGTCGAGGGACACAGGTTTCACGTCGTCAGCGACTTCTCACGGTGGAACTTTTGGAAACTGCCCGTGGCGTTGGTCAAGATGGTGAAAATCATCAGGACAGAGCGGCCGGCGGCGGTGTTCAGCACGGGTGCCGCGCCGGGATTGACGGCGTTGATGGCGGCGAAGATGTGCGGCGTGAGGACAATTTGGATAGATTCAGTCGCAAACGTGGAACAGTTGAGCGCGAGCGGCAGGATTGCGCGGCGGTTCGTTGACAAAGTTTACACGCAGTGGGACAGTCTTTCCGACGGCGACAGGATTGTCTATGCAGGAAGCATATTCAGCTAATTATCAATAAGATATGATATTTGCAACAGTTGGCACACAAGCACCGTTCGACAGGTTTGTGAGGATTGTTGACGGCATTGCCAAAGAGATTTCGGAAGAAGTGGTTGTGCAGGCGTTCCGCGACACATACGCGCCGCAGAATGTCAGGTCCGTCGATTTTCTGCCGCCCGACGAGTTCAACGAATTGTTCGGCAAGGCGCGGCTCATCGTCGCCCACGCCGGCATGGGGACTATCATCAGCGCGATGCGTCAGGGCAAACCAATCATCGTCTTTCCGCGCATCGCGTCGCTCGGCGAACACCGCAACGAACACCATCTCGACGACCTCGCGTCAAGTACGCTGATTGACGACATCAAGAGATTTGTAGAAGAAAGATAAAAAAAATTGCCCTCTTGGATTTCAGTGCAAGAGGCTTATGAAAAAAAACTCTGCGGCGAATCATTTTGCCGCAGAGTTTTTTTATGTCCGGCGATGGTGCGTAAGTGTCTGTTATTGAAAAACGTCCTGAAAAAATACATGGCGGACGTTTTAGACATATTTTGCTATTTCAAAATCCTTTCTCTCGACCGAATTTCCGTGACCGACATGTAAATTTTCCCTTCCTAATACACAATCTTCGCCAGCACCGCGCCGATCCTGATTCGGTCGCCGGTGGTGATTTTGCTTTTTGAGATGCGGATGTCGTTGACAAAAATGCCATTAGTGCTGTCGTTGTCGGCGATGAAGAAAAAGCCGCCCTCGTTAGTCAACGTCGCATGGATGCCGGAGACCGTGCGGTTTTCGAGCACAATGTCATTAGCCTCATTACGGCCGATGGTCATCGTGAGCTTGGTGACATTAAAAACCTGCTGCCGGTCGCCGTCCATCGTGACGAGCTTCGGCACAATCTTCCCCGCGCCGATGAGCGTCTCCTCGACAAAAATATTGTCGAACTTATGCGCCATGTTCAACGGATGACGCTTGTACTTCTCGATTTCCTGCTTCAGCATACGGTTCTGACGCTTGATTTCGTCGACATGGGTCTGAGTGGAACTATCTATCTTGCGGATAATCCTCATGCGGTACTTGAAATACAACACCGTCGCCGCCACCGCGAGCGCAAGCCCGATCAACAGCGAAACCGCCTGTGGATACTTGCCTATAAAGCCACTCTTACTCGGGTTCGTGTACTCGCACAACACGCTCGTATTGCCGAAGTTGACAGTGAAACTATTGCTGACGCCGCTCTGCGTGGCATTAAAAGTAATGACCAAATCCTTAAAATATTCCCTGTACTTCGCCTTCCCCATCTTCTCAAGCGACTGAGCCAAAACCGGCTCTATGTCCTCCGCCGTAAACTCGCTGTAACATCCATCCGACACCTGCGCAAGTTCCTGAAGCTCACGCTTGACATTCTCGGACTCGGAATCATAGACAAGGACATTAAGATAAATCGCACTGCCCGCTATCTGCTCCGCCAGCCCGTCCGCAAAACGCCTTGACGACCCGATATGCAGCCCACGTGAAACAAGCGTGAGGACGATAGTCTCATGGTTGTGGCTATGACGGCGGCAGTATTGGACGGCAAGGCTGAGCGCGGACGACAAGTCATTGCCGGTCAGAGAGCTGTCCAACTGCGGACGGAGATTATAGCCAGTCATCTCGGCAAGCAGCTGGAAGTCCGACGTCTGCTCCGCGCTTACATACCTCACAGACCCGCCATCGTGTCCAAAATAAAGAATGTTGGCATTGTCCGACGAGCCCAAGATACCGCCGACACGCATGAGCGACTTCTTAATCTGCGGAAACACGCCATGCTTATGGAAATAATACGAATCCTCGACGAGAAAAACATGCATACGCCCGCCATTGGCACCGATATTCGCGCCGCTCTCCTCTACTCGGCACGGCACGGCGACATTCTTCTCCGTGACAGTCACACTATCGTCCACAGACGCAAGGACACGCGCCCTGACAAGGATTTCGGGGTACGCGCCGTCAGTGACACCCACGACCTCCAAATCCTGCCCGTATGCCGCCACCGCGACTACGGCAACGATTATATATACCAACAGCAGCCTCATCATCTGACAACTTTATTGAACGCCGGAGTCTCCTTCGGCTTTACATTCTCACGGATGACCAAGATTGTGTCCCGCTGGTAATAGAACTTCGGAATTACAGTCCCATGCACCTTGACATTGTCGCCCAAGACCGGCAGGAAGTCGTTTGTGATGACATTAAGCTTGTTACCGCCACTCTTGATAGTGAAAAAACTCAAGTCGTCGAGGTGCAAAGCGTTGATGACCTTGCCCTTCACCGTGACCTTCTTGCCATCGAAAAAGTTGGGGTGCTGGGCGATGAGGTTCAACGGCGTAGTGCAGGCGGCCATGCCGACAAGCACGGCGACAAGGGCAACCATATATATAAAGCCTCTCATTAATATTTGCAATATTGTGTGTGTTAAAAAGTAATACGTTTCGGATAGCAAAGTAAAACAAAAAACACAATCAAACCAAGACCTACAAGCCATCCGGCGAAAAAAAATTGATAAAAAAATTAAAAATATGCTTGGAGTTCGATATTTGTTACTATATTTGCAGTGCTAAAAGCAAACAGACAATTTTTTATTTCAACAAACAATCAATTTAAAATTTTATTACTATGGCATACGTAATCAGCAAAACAGACTGCCAGGCATGTGGCACATGCAAGGACGAATGTCCCCAGGAGGCCATCATGGAAGGCGATGTATACAGCATCGACCCCGACAAGTGCGTAGAGTGCGGCGCATGCGCCGACGCTTGCCCCTGTGGCGCAATCTCGCCCGGCAACTAATAACTTCGGATTATTTTCCGGAAGAAGAAGAGGCGGTCCTGACACAACTCGGGACCGCCTTTTTGATAAAAACACTAAAAAAAACTAACAAAAATGAAATACATCTTTTACCTGCTATGGGCGGCTCTCGCGCTTACTTCGTGCTTCAACACAAGGTACGACGAAGCCGAAGAAAGACGCAAACAGCGTATCCGCGACTCTATACACGCCGACTCCGTGACCATGAGGAGGAACACGCCGGACACCACATTGGCGACATACAAGAGGAACGCATTGTGCGACGGACAACACATGATAACATTCGACCGCGTGAAGATGCTATCGGGCGAAGAAGCCGCCGACTACGCCAAACGCCACAAACGGTATGGCAACAACGTCAACGTCGTCGTCAACCAGGAAGTGACGCTCGAGACCCTGCCACTCGCCGAGGACGCGCTCATACTGATGATAGACGACAGCGACACGACCTCTACCAGCGAACAACCGGCCATGAGACGCACCACAATAGCCGACGCGATAGAAGACCTCAAGAAAGAAGATGTAATCCAAATAATCGTCCTCCACAGAAGCATAATCTACCTGCGCCAGCTGCCACCGACAGACTGACCTACCCGCATAACCAAAAAAAAGGAAACGGACATGAAAAAAATATTGCAATACCTATTTGCGGCTCTTGTGGCTTTGGGCATCGGCTCATGCCTGCAGCCCACGACACCCCCACCCCAACCGGCCGCGACAGAAAACCAGACGCCCGAGCCGCGAAAAATAACGCCGCTCCTCCAGAACGTCCAGGAAACCGAGACGACAGCGGACGCCGCCGAAACGTCCAAGAAACCCAAAGTCAAAGAAAACGGCACGTACACCGACAAAGACAAAGTCGCGCTATACATCCACACATACGGACACCTGCCGTCCAACTACATAACGAAGAACGAAGCCCAACGCCTCGGCTGGGACAACACCGCCGGGAACCTCCGCAAAGTCGCCCCCGGAAAGAGCATCGGCGGCGACAGGTTCGGAAACTACGAAGGACAGCTCCCGAAAGCCAAAAAACGCAAATACTACGAATGTGACATAGACTACGGAGGCGGCCGGCGGAATGCAAAACGTATAATATACAGCGACGACGGGCTGATATTCTACACCGACGACCACTACA
The DNA here is from genome assembly GCA_905234655.1 of uncultured Bacteroidales bacterium. Taxonomy (GTDB): domain Bacteria; phylum Bacteroidota; class Bacteroidia; order Bacteroidales; family UBA3824; genus UBA3824. Next base: position 30,717 of record CAJOJG010000032.1, on the reverse strand, counting down.
AGACATTCCAACAGTTATATTAACAAACAAAAATATCAACACAACACCTGATTATGAACACATACATCCTTAACTTTGAAGGCAAGAACACACCCGAAGAACTCCACGCATACTGGAAATCGATGCTGAAATTCCCGGACCACTACGGCGCAAACCTCGACGCGCTGTACGACTGCCTGACTTCAATCACACTCCCGACCCAAATCAAACTCGCAAACCTCAACCCCTCGAACCCGCTCCACAATGCCATGCTCGCCGTCGCCACCGACGCCGCATCGGCTAATGAACGGCTTAAAATACTGTCATGACCGACACTGAACCAATTATGCAAAGAAAAATGAAAATAAGCACAATAACCCAAACGGCGTTGATACTCGCCGCCACACTCGCCATATCGTGTGGCGGCGGCAGTACGCCCGTCGAACGCACGAACACAGAGCCGGAACCCGAGCCGGAACACCACAACCCGGTATTCTCGCTGTTCGAGGGCGACGACTCGTACCACGTATACAGGAACAGCGAAAGGTTGGCTAACTTCCCCATCGAAAACAGCCGCAGAGTCATCGACCTCAAATCATACAAAAACGACTGCTTCATCCTCATATCGGAAGGACAGACCCAAGACTCGGCAGCCCCGCAGCCAATACCGCCGGAAATCTACAAAAACGGACGAAAGGCGATGACCTTCGACCCATCGCTCAAAGCCGTTGCCTTCGACATGGACGAAGGGCACTTCTACGTCCTCGGACTGCTCGGCGACAACGTATACACCATATACCGCGATGGGCTGAGGGTCATGGATCTCGCCAAGAAACAGGACACTAAGCCCGTGGACATCTCCGTATTCGGACAGACTATCTACACCGCGATGCAGCACGGGAGCTCCGTCGAAATCTTCAAGGACAAAAACCGCATGTTCTCCATCCCTGGAAAATGCAAGGACATACAGGTATCGCTCCGTGGAGTGTACACGCTATGCGACGACACGCTCTACCTGGACAACTCCGCAATCATGCGCAACGAGTACTACCGCAACGCCGACAAGGAGATGCACGCCGTCCCCAAGTTGTTAGCCGTCGGCAACAAGCACATGCTTGTCGGCTGTAGCTCGTCATTCGACGCGGAACATACATACTGCTGCATCTTCAAGAACCAGCAGCCTATGATTACCACCTCGCCAGACGAGCAGCGCATCGGCAAGTCGACGATGAGCACAAAATGCGTCGGAGTAGCCATTTCGAACGAGACCATGTACTACACGGACATCGTCTTGACCCCGGATTTTGAGCCGGCAGAGCCGCTTACGTTCCGCTACTACACCGACCACGACAAAATCTTCAACATCACGTTCACGAACCCACAGACCAAGCTGCTCTTCACAACATCAAACTAAGAAAATATTGGATTTGGTCGACTCGAAATAAATTTGTAAGATTTCTCGCTAAGCGACAAAAAACATAAACAGAGGTGCAAATGAACTTTACAGGAATTAAAAGACAACTGATTTTTGCGGCGGCCATCGCGTCATACGCCACGGGCGCAGTCCTTTGCATGAGGGCCAACCTCGGCAGCATACCGGCACTATGCCCGGCATACGTCCTCAGCTGCATACCTGGCCAGGAACTCTCGGTCGGCGTCCTGACAATAATCATGCACCTTGTATTCCTGGCGATACAGGCGATACTCCTGCGCTCAAAATTTCCACGGCGCAGCCTTTGGCAAATACCTGGCACGGTCGTCTTGGGAATGTTGCTCGACCTCGCCATGCGCCTTACGCAGTCGCTGCAAGTCGGCGACACGCTCGGCGGATACGTAGTGAAAGCCGTGCTGCTCATCGTCGGTGCATCACTGGTCTACGCAGGCCTCATACTCCAAAACTACGTCAAGGGAAAATCCTCCGAACAGTGGCTCGTATACGCCTTTGCAAAAACCCTTCAAACCACCCATACGACGGTCGCCCTCGTCTTTAACATCGCGCTCATAGCCACAGGACTGATATTCTGCCTATTCTATTTCGGGACATTCAGATGGGATCTCATAGGCATAGGCACACTGCTGACGCTGCTTTTATTCACACAGGCTCACGTATGGCTGTCCAATGCCAAGCAAACCTTCGAAAACTCATCGTCCGACCTCAGCGCACGCGACTCCACAGCCGGCGGCTCGTTCTCGCAGGCCACATTCCCGCTCGTGATAACCATCGCGCGAATGCACGGCAGCGGCGGACGCGACATCGGCTATAAAGTCGCACAACGGCTCGGAATCAACTTCTATGACAAGGAGATAATCACCGAGACCGCCCAAAAACTCGGAATCGACAAAAAAAAAGCCATCCGCTCCGACCAGGACATCTCCATACGCAGCCTCGGGCGCGACGGCGCAGTCTTCGCGGCACAGTCTCAAATAATAAAAGACGCAGCGAAAGAATCGTGCGTCATCATAGGCCGTTGTGCCGATTATATCTTACGCGGAAGGCCATATTGCCTTAATATTTTCGTCCGCAGCGACGAGGAATACGCCGTGACACTCATCCGCAACAAGGACAATCTAAGCGAAAGCCAAGCCCGCGAGGTCATCCGTCTTAAAAACAACGCCCGCGAGCGGCATTACGCCCATTATACTGGTGAAAAGTGGCAAGACCCGTCACACTACGACCTCGTGATAAACTCCGCGAAAATCGGTGTCGAGTCCGCCGTGGACATCATCTGCAACGCGGTGACTAACATAACCGCCGGATAAGCCACACGTCTTCGCCCTACTCGGCAGGCTGCATGGAAGGAGCCGCCTGTGTAGCAGGAGATGCGGAGGGGATTGTGGGTATGCCGCTCTGGTTGGTCATAAGGTCACGGACGCCCGACTCATGCTGTGCCTCGCTCTTAGTGCCGTTGGACACGCTTGCGACGATGCTGAGCACGGCGATGAAAATAATCAGTCCCCACGTGTAGTTCTCAAGTTTGCTTTTCTGCTCGGCAACGCCGCCGAACTGGGTTCCTGCGCTCAGGTTGGAAGCCAGACCGCCGCCCTTAGAGTTTTGTACGAGTACGATGAGTACCAAAAGTACTGCTGCGATTACGATTAGTGCGATTAATACTGAATACATTTTTGTTATTTTTGTTGATTGTTCTTTAGTTTCTGAATCTCCGTGATTTGGGCTGCAAAGTAAGCACTTTTTTCTGGATATTTCAAATTTAATTTCTCATAACTTGCGATGGCCTTGTCGTAGTGCCCCTGCTGGATGTACAACTTGGCCAACTTCTCCGAGTAGAGCTCCGGCTGCTTGACAGAGTCCTTCCCCATGTCGCCGACGGTCACTTCCTGGTCGCGGTCGAGGTGGTGGTCTTCCTGCAAGAACTTGTCAATCAGGCTGTCCTCCTTGTTTTTAGCAGGCTCGGCGGGTTCGGTCGCCTTGTACTTGTTAAGACGCGCCATGAGCCTTTCAGCCGCTGACATCTCTTTCTCCTCGGCTGGTTGTGCCGGTTTTTCCTCTGCGGCTGGCGTTGCGGCGGCATCTGCGGCAGGTGTGGCATCTGCGGCAGGTGTCGTCGTGACGGTCTCGGTGACAGTCGTGGTCGTGACGGTTGTCGTCGTGACGGTCGTGGTCTCCTCGGCGGCTTTCCTTGCTTTTTCTTCAGCCTCGGCTTTTGCTTTCTTTGCTTTTTCTTCTTCCTCGGCGGCGCGCTTGGCAGCTTCGGCGGCGCGTTTTGCATCTTCTTCGGCGACACGCTTTGCCTCGGCCTCGGCCTCGGCTAATGTCTTCTTTGCCTCGGCTTCTGCCTCGATGCGTTTCTTGTTGGCCTCCTCGCGCTCCTTGCGAAGGGTGGCGATTTTGTCAAGGATTTCGTCCTTCGGCGCATCTTGTGCGGGTTCGGTCTTTGTCTCGACAGTGGTCGTCGTGGTGGTCGTCTTTGTCGTAACGGTGACTTCATCGGCCTTCGGCGCGTCGGCTGGAGCTGTGGCAGATACCACTGGATCAACTGTCTCAACAGTCTCGACAGTCTGCTGCGACTTCTCATGCAGGACTGTGCCACGGTCAATCTGGCTCTTTGCGGCGAGTTCGGCGGCGACAGACCTTATCGAGCCGTCGGCAGCTACATTGGTGGCCACGGTTTCGTATTTCTCTTTGTCCTTGAGGTCGAAGAAGTCGCTGACAAGGTTGTCGTGGTTCTGCTTGCGCTCCTCGTTAGAGAGGCTTTTCTTCACGGGCGCATCGTCGGACGGTTTGTCGTCTTTTTTCTTCGTGGTGGTCTTTATTTCCTTGACTTCGACTTTCGGCTTTGCAGGCTGCTCCGCCTTTTCTGTCTTGGTCTCGACGGTTGTCACAGTCGTCTTTGTGACAGTCGTCGTCTCTGTCTTGGCGTCCGACTTCGGCTCGGGCTTCGCCTCCGCTTTGGGTTCGGGCTTTGCCTCGGTCTTGGGTTCGGGCTTTGTTTCGGACTTGACCTCGACTTTCGGCTCTGGCTTGTCCTCGGACTTCTTTTCCTGTTTGTCGTCCGGCTTTTGGGACGCGGCGAGCAGGGAATGAAGCACAGACCTGTCGGAGATATACAACGCTTCCTTTGAAAGTTTTTCCTTCACAAGTTTCGGGTTAATCCTGTTGAGCGACTTTAGGTACAACAGGTGGGCGGTCTGGAAGAATGGGAACTGCTTGATGAGTTGCTCTAATTCCACAACCGAACTGTCGTTGAGCTGCTCTGGCTCCACGAGGTATTTGAAGAATTGTTTCGAAGTCATAGTCAATGTCGTTTTGTAATATTTTTTAATGTTTTTCCTTATTTTTTCTTTTTATTTATGTTACCAGTTCACGACCGAGTCGTTGAATATGTCGTCTATCAACAGCTTGACGATTTCGTCGACAAGCTCGGACTCCACCGCTGCGAATGAACTCGACACTTCGTAATCTGCGTAGCGCGAATATGACTTGTCGAAGTCGTTTTCAGGCGCGGTCTGGTTTGTGAATGTCACTTTCATCGTTATCGTCAGGCGGTTGCTCGCGGCAGTTTCGCCCGCCTTTATGGCAGCAGTGGTTATCGTGTAGCCAGTGATCGTGCCTTCAAAGTTGAGGTCGCCGTTTTCTTTCACGAGCGACAGCGGCGTCTGGCTCATGAACCGGTCCTTAAGGTCTTCCGTTATCTTGGAGCTGAGCGTCGAGTTGACGTATGTGCTCCTGTTCTGGAAGTACGCTATGGAGACCGTCTTGGCAGTGCCGTATGACGCTCCTGTGAAGGAGTATATGCCGCACGATGCCGCCATGGCCACCACAAATGCCATCAATGCTATTACAAGGGTTCTCGAAGTCTTCATCTTGTGATGTTATATTCTTTAAGTTTCCTGTATAGCGTCCTCTCGGAAATCCCGAGTTCCTGCGCCGCCGCCTTGCGCTTTCCGTTGTGGCGTTCCAATGCCTTCTTTATAAGGTTGTACTCCGACTCGGTAAGCGAAAGGCTGTCGCTCGAGTGTATCTCGTGGGAGTCTATCACGCTGTCGTGGTGGATGTTGTCCACTTTGGCAGTGTGTATCGACGGCACGATTGTATGGTCGCTGATAGTGACATACTGGCTGTAGTCGTCGTCCTGCGGTATGTACACCGCGTCGTCGTTGTCCCTTATCTGTGACGCGCCGCCGCCGATGAGGTCTTTCATCTCCTTCTTCAACTCGGCGATGTCGTTCTTCATGTCGAACAACACCTTATATAGTATCTCCCTTTCCGACGCGAAGTCCGCATTGCCCGCCTGGTGAGCCGGGACAATGGCAGGGTGTGTGTCCTCCTTATAGTCCGGCAGGTATTTCATCAGAATCTCGCCTGTAATCTCGCGCTGCTGCTCGATGATGGATACCTGCTCGGTTATGTTCCTTAACTGCCTTACGTTACCGGGCCAACGGTATGTCAGCGCGACATGCCGCCCGCTGTCGTCGAGCCTGATGACGGGCATGTTGTACTTCTCGGCGAAGTCCGTCGCAAACTTCCTGAACAACAGTATGATGTCGTCGCCTCGTTCCCTGAGCGGCGGCATGTTTATCTGGACGGTGTTGAGCCTATAATAAAGGTCTTCGCGGAAGCGTCCTTCCCTGACCGCCTTCGCGACATTGACATTAGTCGCGGCGACGACCCTCACGTCGGTCTTCTGCACCTTGCTCGAGCCCACTTTCATGAACTCCTTGCTTTCAAGCACACGGAGCAGCCTTACCTGAGTGCCGAGCGGCAATTCGGCGACCTCGTCGAGGAATATCGTGCCTTTGTCGGCGACCTCGAAGTAGCCTTTCCGCGTCTCGTTGGCTCCGGTGAACGAGCCTTTCTCATGCCCGAAGAGCTCGCTGTCGATAGTGCCTTCGGGAATCGCGCCACAGTTGACCGCTATGTACGGCCCGTGCTTGCGCGCACTCAGGGCATGGATAACTTGGGGTATGTTTTCCTTGCCCACGCCCGATTCGCCGATGACGAGGACGGAGATGTCGGTCGGCGCCACTTGGGCGGCGATGTCGAGGGCGCGGTTAAGCGCGGCGTCGTTGCCGATTATGCCAAAACGTTGCTTGATGCCTTGGAGCTCCATTTGTCTGTTGTCAGTAGGTAATTTGATGCTCTTTTTCAAAAGGACAAAGGTAATCAAATATTTGATATGTTGTAAATTTTTTTTGGGTTATTAAAAAAAAAATATGCCTTGATGCTTTTTTTGCATTATTTTTGAATATCTTTGGGAAGTTTTTCCACTGTAAATCTAAATCTTGGTTAGACATGAAATGCGTTTTAGTCATATTGTTTATGTTATTGACCGGATGGGCCTCTGCCATCGACTATAACCCCGACGGTACGATAACACCGGACATCGATTGGTATGTAAAGAACATTAAGGAGGCCCGCTACGAACTCAAGACTGCTAACGAGCTCGCCGGGCTTGCCGCGCTTGTTAACGGTACGACCGGCTTCTTCTCCCCATACGACTTCACCGGCAAGACTGTCGTCCTCGCCAACGACATCGACATGGAGTCATACGTGGACGACTCAAACTCAAGCATCAAGGGCGGCAAGTGGATTCCCATCGGAATCAACTATTCGGCAAGGTTCGCCGGAGTGTTTGACGGCCAGGGATATGCGATAAAGAACCTCGTCGTCAGGAACACGAAGGCTGGAACCCTCTTCGGCTACAGCAGCGGCACGATAAAGAACTTAGTCATAGCCGGCGGCATGGTCTGCGCGGACTTCTACGGGGCGGGGATTTGCAGCCACAACTCCGGCACCGTCGACCACTGCATCAACACCGCCAACATATACTGCAACAATTATGGCGGCGGAATCGTCGGAAAGAACTACGGCGAGGGCAGAATCACAAACTGCATCAACATCGGCTATGTCCAAAACGGCAGGCAGTGCGGCGGCGTGGTCGGCTCTAACGCCGCGTCCGGGACATTCATCTACAACTGCGTATACGACGCGCAGATGTGTCCGCTTAAACGTGGCTGTGGCAATATCGACAACAAGAACATCAAAGGACTGCCGACCGCCCAAATCATCCTGGGGCTCAACTTCGACAAGACGGGCTACACTATCGGCAACGGCCTCTACCCGATGCTCGAGGTATCGACGCCCAACGATGCGCTGCGCACCGCTCTCTCCCCAGTCAAACTCGCTGACGGTCAGACAGTGGCGTCCGTCAACAAGACTTTTGAAATCGAGACTGCCGATGGCGTGGAATACACCTCGTCAATCCCGACTTTCCTGACCATCGACGGCAAAAAGTGCGAACCCAAGGCCAACGCCCACGCTTCGATTGTGATAAAGGGAGGCAACTGTGTCAGGTACGTCAACCTCAAACTCTCCGTCCAGCACGGCGTAAACCCGGGTATGTTGAACATCGCGACATACAAGGATCTCAAGCAGTTTGCGAACGCAGTCAACAACCGCACAAACTACAAAGGCTACCCCTGCATCGACGGATTCAAGGACGTGACATTCGCAATCCAGGCTAACATCTACATCCCCAAAAACGAAACATGGGAGCCCATCGGCACGCTCGACGCGCCCTTTAACGGAACGTTCATCGGATACGGCTACGTAATCGCAAACATGAAGATAATGCGCCCGTTGGACAAGTACTGCGGCTTGTTTGGATATAACAACGGCTCCATCAGCAAAGTTTGCCTTGTGGACGGACATGTCATCGGCAGCGACTATACCGGCGCGGTATGCGGCTATAATGCCGGTGTCATCGAAAAGTGCATCAACACGCTGCCAGTACGCGGACGATACTACTCCGGCGGCATCTGTGGCTATAATAACGGCGGACAGATAAGGTACTGCCTCGACCTTAACAGCACGGAAGGCATTGGAGAATACACAGGCGCAATCTGCGGCGGCGGTCTTGGCGGCATCGTGGCAAGCTCGTTCTACGACACACAGCTTTGTCCCGAATCGCAGGCAATCGGCGACAACGAACTTACACAAACCCCGCACCTCGAAGGCAGGACGACTAAAGAACTCACCGGCGACAAACTCAAAGGAAAGCCGGCCTTGGACTTGGACTTCATATTCACGGACAAGCTCTATCCGCGAATAATATCGTCAGCACCACACACCGAGGCCCTCGTCGCGTCCACTCCGATTAACATCGGGGATAGTGACAACCTCCTTCACGTAATGTCGTTCATCGAACTCTACGAAATAGACAGCATCTCGTACCAATGCCTCCAGAAGGACGTAATGAGCGTCACGGACGACAAGATTATCCCGCACAAGCAGGGTTCGGTCGTATTCACAATAACAGACGGCAAGGTGCGTAAAGACTTGACGATGAGGATTGTGAACCCTGCGCTCGAAGCCGTGGGCACTGTGAAGAACCCATTGCTCATACGCTCATACGACGACCTGTGCAAATTCCGCGACGCGGTCAACTTAGGGACCGACTACAAGGGCTTCGCATGCATCGACGGATTTGCTGATGTACACTTCAAAATCACTGACGACATCTCATGCCCATCCAACACTAACCAACTGCCAATCGGCAATATACTCTCGCCGTTCAAGGGCATCTTGGACGGTAACAAAAAGACAATCTTCGACTTTAACTGCGACTTCTCAAAATACGACAATGTCGGTTTTGTCGGCTACAATATCGGGCTCGTCAAGAATGTAAGGCTTGCAGCGTCAAACATAAAAGGCAACTACTACACCGGCGGAATATGCGGCTATAACCTCGGCAGGATCGAAGATTGCAGGATGGACTCCTCCGAAGTCTCCGGCGCAAACTATTGCGGCGGTATATGCGGCTATGACGGCGGCGAAATCTCGCGCTGCATTAACAGCAGCTCCGTCCACTGCGACTATTATGTCGGCGGAATATGCGGAAGTAACAGCGGACGCATCGACTCATGCACCAACAGCCACGCCGGACGCATCACCGGCCAGAGCAGCGTCGGCGGCATAACCGGCAGCAACAACGCCGAGGTCAACTTCTGCACTAACCTCGCCACAATCGCCGGAAAGGACAACACCGGCGGAATATCGGGCAGAAACTCGTTCTCACAGATTGTCAACTGCAACAACAAGGGCGAAATCGACGGCGGCGACTGCTCGGGCGGCGTTGTCGGATTTAACGACGGTAACGTGACACTGAGCACTAACGAAAGCGACGTCGTCGCCACATACGCCGCCGGTGGAATCGTCGGCAAGGGCGGCAAGGTCGCCGGATGCACCAACAATGGCAAAATCCTCTCCAAGGGCAACAACGCCGGCGGCATCATCGGCGTGACCAAAAGCACAAGCGACATAAAGCTAAGCACGAACTACGGTGTCATAGAGGCACAGGCTTTCGTGGGCGGCATATGCTCCGACAATGTACAAGGCAACATCGCCTCGTGCATCAGCTACGGTAAGATTGCTGCGTCGTACTACGTCGGCGGAATCGTCGGATATAACACCGGTCATGTCGAGTCGAGCATCTTCATCGGCGAAGTCGAAGGCTCGTCATACTTCGGCTCGATATGCGGACGCGAGAACGACGGACAGATCGAGAGGTGCGTATACGACAAGCAGGTGTCGAGCATCGGCGGCATAGACAACAAGGACGTTGCGTCCCAGGCTATCGGCTACGAGACCCACCAGCTCAAAAGCGGCGACATCTCCGGAATGATGAACAAGGACGAGTTCATATACTCCGAATCCGAATACCCCGTGCCCAACACAAACAATATCCCCGTGAACTAACTGACAACCACACACACAACCTCATACTTTTCATTCAACAATCATAGATGGACAATAACGAAATTAACGAATCATTCGACCGACTTTGGGAGACCGTCAAGGAACTCAGGAAAAAATGCCCGTGGGACTCGTCGCTCACTACCGACGCGCTCCGCACTCTGACCATAGAGGAAGTCTACGAACTGTCCCAATCGATAATGGATCATAACACCGCCGACCACAAGAAGGAACTCGGCGACGTACTGCTCCATATCCTCATGTACGCGCTGATAGCCGAAGAACGCGGCGACTTCAGCATAAAGGACGTTTTCGACACGCTTAACGAAAAACTCGTATTCCGCCACCCGCATATCTTCGGCGACGCAAAAGCAACGACCGCCGAAGAGGTCTCCAACCTTTGGGAACAGGTGAAACTGAAAGAAAAAGGCGGCAACAAGACCGTGCTTGGCGGAATCCCACAATCCCTGCCATCGGTCATCAAGGCATACAGAATCCAGGACAAGGCGAGCCACGCTGGTTTTGACTGGCACGAGCGCAATGACGTTTGGCCAAAGGTCTACGAAGAGTTTGGCGAACTCAAAGCAGAACTCGAAAAGGACGACGCAGACAAGGCGGAGAGCGAGTTTGGCGACCTGATGTTCGCCGTGATTAACGCCGGAAGGCTATACGGCATTAACGCCGACACCGCCCTCGAGCGCACAAACGCCAAGTTCATCAGCAGGTTCAACCACATCGAAGCCCGCGCCAAGGAACAAGGACGCAAGCTAAAAGAATTGTCATTAGAAGAAATGGAAGAATTGTGGAACGAGTCCAAAACGCTCGAAAAGAACTCCAAATGACACGCCTCATCCTCAAAATAATGATACTCGCGGCGGTCATCATGCCGTCCTGCACAACCACCGGCAACTCCCGCCCCGCCGCCATGATCGACTCCGTGACGACTAAGCCTGAACCTGCCGTCGTGTCCATCGAAAAACCACTCGTCGTCGCAGCGGAAGACACCGCGTCATACCTGCCGACCCTGCGCGGCAAGAAAGTCGCACTCGTGGCTAACCCGACATCATGCGCCTTTGGCAAACACCTGCTCGATGCCATGATTGAGGCGGGAATCGACGTAGAGCGCGTTTTTGCGCCGGAACACGGATTCCGTGGCGCGGCAGAGGCCGGGGAGCGCGTGCAGTCCGAGACCGACGCGAAGACCGGCGTGAAGATTGTCTCGCTGTTCGGCAAAAACCTCAAGCCCACGCCAAGCCAAATGTCAGGGCTTGACTATGTTGTGTACGACATCCAAGATGTCGGATGCAGGTTTTTCACGTACATCAGCACACTCCACAACGTCATGGAAGCCGCTGCGGAATGTGGTGTCAAGGTCATGGTGCTCGACCGCCCGAACCCAAACATTGACTATGTCGCCGGGCCGGTGCGCGAGCCGGATTGTGTGTCGTTCGTGAGCATGGATCCGCTGCCCATCGTCTATGGCATGACAGTCGGCGAACTCGCAAAGATGATTAACGGCGAAGGCTGGCTCAAAGGCGGCGCTAAATGTGACCTGACCGTAATCAAAATATTGAACTACGACAGGACGACACGCTACGCGCCGCCCATAAAACCGTCGCCAAACCTGCCGGACTACATCTCCATAAGGCTATATCCAAGTTTGTGCCTTTTTGAGGCGACCGGCATCAGCGTCGGACGCGGCACAATGACACCATTCTCCTCATACGGATTCCCGGATCCAAAGTATGGCGAATATGTCTTCACGCCCGTGGACATTCCCGGCATGCAGACCAACCCGATGCACAAAGCCCAAAAATGTTACGGCAGGAACCTGCGCAACATTAACCCCGACAGCGCGCAATTCACGCTGAAATACCTGATGGAAATGTACAAAACGTCCAACGGCAAGTGCATCACGCGGCAAAAGTGGCTCTCGCTGCTCTACGGCAACGGAACGCTGGGCAAGATGCTCGCCGACGGGGCAACCGAACAGGAAATCAGGCAGTCTTGGGAACCGGGACTTTCTGACTTCGTGCGCAAAAGAGAACCATATTTGATGTACAAATAATTTTTTTCAAAAAAAACACGACAAAAATTTTGTCACAAAAATTATTATTATTATCTTTCTGTCCACAGATGTCTGCGCCACAGCCATGTGGTACGGACGTTTAATTATTTGTATTTCAGAATGTTATAAAATAATCGGATATGGGCATCAAACCATTGGATAACACTACTGTGTCAAACTTGGATTTCTCGCTTGGTAAAGAAGTCGTAAGGCACAACATAACGGGGGCATTATTCTCCTCGACCATTGCACTATGCAACACACGCAGCTGGCACGGAATCTTGTCGATCTTCGACCAGGAAAAAGAAAAAAACAAAGTGATTCTCTCCACCCTCGACGACTCTGTCATGGCGGGGGGTAACACATACTTCCTGTCCGTGCGCAAATACCCTGACGTGTACTTCCCGCTTGGCCACCAGTACATCGAAGCCGCCAACTACAACCCGTACTGCACAATAGACTATCGGATAGGCGACATCGCCATTTTGAGGAAGGAAATGGTACTCGCGCAAAACGAACCCACACTGCTCATACGGTACACCCTGCTGTCGTCAAGCATGCCCATCAAGCTGAAGATAAGGCCTATAGTAGCATTCAGGCTCGCCGACCAACTCATACGCCGTTCCAACGACTTCGCCACCGGGAACACTCCGATAGACAACGGCATCGCCTACTGTCCCAACGAAAACGAGACGCCACTCTACATGCAGGCCAACTGCCCAAATGAGTTCATCACCGCGCCCGACTGGAACTACAACATCGAGTACCCCGCCGACCACAGCGACGGAAAACCGTATCAGGAAGACCTGTTCATGCCGGGATTCTTCGAACTGCAAATGGTTTCGAGCCAGGAGATTATATTCAGCGCGTCGATGAAACCTCAGCAAACAAAAAATCTCGCCGACTTCTTCAGGACCGAGGCCAAAGCGCTTCCAAGGAGAATATCATACGCCGGCAGCCTACAATATGCCGCCAGCCAGATGTTCCGTCTTGACAGGGAAGGATACCACGTCATCGAAAAAATGCCGCCATCGTCCTTCAAGTCAAAGGACGTATGCGGCGCGCTCGCCGGACTGACGCTACCGAACAACAACGAGGACATGTTCTGCAAAGTCGCGCGCTCATATTTCGACATCGGGCATAAGGTCGTCAAGGGTGAAAAGTCCCACATATTCTACGCGCCCGAAACTCCATTGTGGTTCGTATGGGCAATCCAGCAGTACACATATAAAAGAGGCGACCGCAACGAAGCCTTCAAAGACCTCCTGTCATACGTCGACTACGTCGTTAACGGCATCATGGAGAACTCGCTGCGCGGACTTACCGTAGACCGGAACGGACTTCTCGCGACCGTCAAAGACAAAAAGCTGGTCTACAACGTCGAAATTAACGCAATGTGGTACAACTCGCTCATGTTCTTCGCCGAACTGAACAACACGCGCCTGCCCGAACAAGCCGTCCAAGTCGAACGGTTCGCGCGGAAAATGAAAAACGAGTTCCTCGCCCAATTCACTGACAAAGCCAACGGCACAGCGTACTTCGCCAACAGCGTCGACACCGACGGCAACAAGGACTTCACACTCAGCCCACGTGTCCTCCTCGCATACGCACTGCCATACACATTGGCAGACAAGCCGATGACAAAACTGATGTTGCCCATCGTGGAGGAAAAACTACTGACCCCGGTCGGACTAAGGACGATAGCCGCCGACGACCCGAAATACGACACGGAAGGCTCTATTACGTCATTCTACCTTGGATTCCTTGTCGAAATATACCTCCGCATACTCGGCGAGGAAGGCATCGAAAAAGCCGAAAAGCTATACCGCACCTTCGACTCCAACCTCAACGAAGTAATACCGCCATGCTTCTACGAGGAATACACTCCAAAACCGCCATACGTGGGCAAAGGCTCGCCAATGAGCGCGGTTACGATAGCCACCATAAACAGAATACGACAACTTATCGACCAGTTCTAACATGAAAATCCTAATGCTCGGCTGGGAATTCCCACCCCACATATCCGGCGGGCTCGGCACAGCGTGCCAGGGAATCGTCAACGGACTCGGGCGGATACCAGACACCAAAGTCATATTCGTTGTGCCGAAAGTGTTCGGCGGCGAGAAGGCACGGAACACAGTCTTCGCCGACGCCGGAAAATACCTCGAGCACCACGCCACAATCCTCGACCGCGAAGTCAGGATAGTGGAGCGGGACGACGCCGCGCCTGAAGAAACAAAGCTTAAAGACGCCCACGGCCGCCTTATATACATAGAGACCGCCTCCATGCTCCATCCATACATGCAGGCGGAACAGATAGAACAGATACTCGTCAAGAAAGACATCGACCCGTCGACAGTATGGTTCGACAAGAAAGGCCGGCTGATGGCGACCATCGACGGCGAGGAAAAGGAAGTCAGACTCTCATACAGCGACACCCAATTCGCCCAGGACAACGACAGTAACGACACCGCCAACGAGCCACAGCCTCAAAAATTCGAGTTCTCCGGCGGATACACATCAAACCTCTATAACGAGACAGGAATGTACGCCCGCGTCGTCGAACAATTAGCCAAAGACTACGACTTCGACGTGATACACGCCCACGACTGGCTGACATACGAAGCCGGCGTGGCGATAAAGGAAGCCACAGGAAAGCCGCTCGTCGTCCACGTCCACGCCACGGAATACGACCGCAGCGGCGGCTCGGTTAACCAGCGCGTGTTCAACATCGAAAAACACGGCATGGAACAGGCGGACGCGGTCGTGTCGGTAAGCAACCTCACACGCGACACCGTCGTCAAAAAGTACGGAATCGAACCCGAAAAAGTCCAGACAGTATACAACGCCGTGGACTTCAAGCCGATACGCCGCGAGCAAAAGAAAAAAGGCGAGCCAAAACTTGTGACATTCCTCGGAAGGATAACCCACCAAAAAGGGCCCGTCTACTTTCTGAGGGCGGCATATAAAGTCTTGGAAAAACTACAAAACGTGCGTTTCGTCATGGCTGGTAACGGCGACATGTACCACTCGCTCATTAACGAAACAGCACGATTGGGCATCGCCGACAAGTTCCACTTCACCGATTTCCTCGACAGGAACCAGGTACGGAAACTGTTGTCGATAACAGACGTTTTCGTAATGCCGTCAGTCTCAGAACCATTCGGCATCGTGCCGCTCGAAGCCGCTAAGTCAGGAGTACCAGTCATAATCTCAAAGCAGTCCGGCGTCGCCGAAGTCCTCGACAGCGCGGTCAAAGTCGACTACTGGGACGACAACGCATTGGCAAACGCAATATACTCGCTCGTCAAATACCCCGCGCTATCCCGCCACCTGTCGCAGCACGGCCGCGAAGAAGCAGACAACATGAACTGGGACTTCTGCGCCGCCGACATCAGGAACGTCTACGAAAACCTGCTCGACGACGACAAGAACGGAAATATCGAGGACGACGGCGAACCCGCTCAAAAAACTGAAAGCCAACAAATACAAAAAAACATACTCATAAAATAATCAAATCACAATGAAAACAATCTGCCTGAACCTCAACATACACAGACCGTACCGACTTAAGAAATACGACTTTTTTGACATCGGACGGAACAATTTCTACTTCGACGACATCGGCACACAGGCCGGCGCGGAACAGAAAAGCAGGAACTTCGTATGCCCGATGCTCGACACCGTGCGCGATCTCGTCGAAAAACACGGACAGTCCTTCAAATGCTCGATAACCGTATCCGGCATAGCACTCTCAATCCAGGAAAAATGCTGCCTCGACGTGATTGAGCGTTTCAGGAACCTCGCAGACACCGAATGTGTCGAATTTATCGGAATGCCATATAACCACTCGCTCTCCGCGCTTACAGACGAGGACGAGTTCACCCACCAGGTCAAGAAACACGCCAAGGAACTCCACAGGCTCGTGGGCGTGACACCAAAAACATTCCGAAACACGGAACTCATATACACCGACAAGATTGGACTGCTCGCATACGACATGGGCTTCGACACAGTGCTTGCAGAAGGCACAGGCCCGGGCATCGACCTCAAAGGCCCCAACTTCGTGTACTTCAACCCGCTCCAGCCTCGGCAGAAAGTCATCACAAGGAACATCAGCTTCTCCAGAATCCTCGAAGACTCACTCAAGGACACCAAACTGTTCACGCCCGAATACTTCACTAACAAACTATACGACGACATAGACACCGACGACGAGATTATATACATCGGAATCAACTTCGACCACATGGACGGCACAACCGGCACACGCGAACAAGTCCCGACATTCATCAAGAACATAATCGACTCCGCAATAGAATCGGGTGTCTTCGAGTTCATGACACTTAACGAAGCCGCCCACAAATACCAGCCTGTCGCCCCATGCCACGTCACCACGCCAATATCGGGAATGACACGCAAACACGACCTGACGCCATGGCAGGGCAACGAGCTGCAAAAGGAGGCTCTCCGTAAAGTCGCCGCACTCGGCAGCTCGGTTAAAATAGCCAACAACCCCGTCCTGACCGACATCTGGGAACGCCTGCAATGCTCGGACTACTTCTACTTCATGTCCACAGAGCACCTCGACTACAAGGCAAACATCTTCAAGACGCCATACGACGCATTCATATCGTACATGAACATAATCGACGACCTATCGCGGCGAATCGACGAAAACATAGAAAAAAACAACGCCGACAACATGTCGGAACAACAAATTAAAGATGTTATTAGTTTTTATGAAAAAGAAATTGTATCTTTGCGCCGCAAACTCTCGGACAAGGAGTGAGCGACTTTTTTAGACAAAGAAACATTGAATGCAACAAAAAAATTAACTCTTTAAAATGTTAGAACGTTTTCTGAAGCAGACATCGTTCAAAGACATGGACGATTTCCGCAAAAACTACAAGGTCATTGTGCCAGAGGACTTCAACTTCGGCTACGACATTGTAGACGCGTGGGCCAATGAGCAGCCTGACAAGCTCGCGATGATTTGGACCAACGACAAAGGCGAAGAGCGCAAGTTCACATTCGCCGACATGAAGAAATACTCGGACCAGACCGCGTCCTACTTCCAAAGCATCGGAATAGGCAAAGGCGACCGCGTAATGCTTATCCTCAAACGACATTACCAATTCTGGTTCGCAATAACCGCAATCCACAAAATCGGCGCGATTGTCATACCGGCGACCCACCTGCTCACTAAGCACGACCTCGTATACCGCAACAACTCGGCGGGCGTAAAAGCAATCGTATGCTGCGGCGACCCGGTGATAATCGAACACGTGAAAGAATCGCTCCCTGAATCCCCGACCGTCGAAAAACTCGTCTCAGTCGGTCCCGAAGTCCCCGAAGGCTTCCTCGACTTCAACAAGGGAATCGCCGAAGCCGCGCCATTCACACCGCCCGCACGTCCACACAACTCGGACATCTCGTTGATATACTTCACATCAGGAACGGCAGGCGAGCCGAAGATGGTAGCCCACGACTTCACATACCCGCTCGGCCACATAACCACCGCCGCATACTGGCAGAACCTCACGCCAAACGACATACACCTCACCGTCGCAGACACTGGATGGGGCAAGGCGGTCTGGGGCAAGTTGTACGGACAGTGGATTGTAGGAGCGTGCGTATTCGTGTACGACCACGAGAAGTTCACGCCACACGCGCTCCTCGAGATGATGATTAAATATAAGGTGACGACATTCTGCGCGCCGCCGACGATATACCGCTTCCTCATAAAGGAAGACCTCCACAACTTCGACCTGTCCAACCTCCGCCACATAACCACCGCCGGCGAAGCCCTCAACAAGTCCGTATTCAACACGATGAAAGAAATAACCGGGCTTAACATCTACGAAGGCTTTGGACAGACAGAGACCACGCTCTCCTTGGCGACATTCCCCTGGATGAACCCAAAGCCAGGCTCGATGGGCGTGCCTAACCCCGACTACGACATCGACATCGTTGACACCGACGGAAAGAGCGTCCCGGTCGGCGAACATGGCGAGATAGTAATCCGCCTTGACAAACACCGTCCGCTCGGACTGTTCTCGGAATACTACCGCGACCCCGACCTTTATAAGAAGGTCGTCACCGACAACTGCACAATCTACCACACCGGCGACGTTGCATACCGCGACGCTGACGGCTACTACTGGTTCATCGGCCGCATCGACGACGTGTTCAAGAGCAGCGGCTACCGCATCAGCCCCTTTGAAGTCGAAAGCGCATGCATGACACACCCGGCGGTTGTAGAATGTGCAGTCACAGGAGTGCCGGACCCCGTGCGTGGCATCGCCATAAAAGCCACGATAGTCCTCGCTCGCGGCTATGAGCCCTCCGACCAACTCGTCAAGGACATCCAGACCCATGTCAAGAAGGAAACCGCGCCCTACAAATACCCCCGCGTCATCGAGTTCGTCACCGAGCTCCCAAAGACAATCTCGGGTAAAATCCGCCGCGTGGAACTCCGTGGAAAAAATTAATAAGAAAACAAAACGCCGTAGGCGTTTGCGTAAAACCAAAATTTTTGTTTTTATGGTACTGAACTACATTTGGATAGCGTTTTTTGTCTTAGGATTCATTGCGGCGGTGTACCAACTCATCGTAACGGGAAACTATGACATCTTCCCGCAGATGGTCACGGCGACATTCGACAGCAGCAAGACTGCATTCGAGATTTCGCTGGGACTTACCGGCGTCCTCTCACTATGGTCGGGACTGATGCGCGTCGGCGAACAAGGCGGCATGACAAACGTAATGGCGCGGCTATTCGGGCCTTTCTTCCGCCGCCTGTTCCCCGAAATCCCCAAAGACCACCCGGCAATGGGCAGCATAGTGCTTAATTTCAGCGCAAACATGCTCGGTCTCGACAACGCCGCAACGCCACTGGGACTGAAAGCGATGAACCAAATGCAGGAGCTCAACCCCAACAAGGACACAGCCTCAAACGCGCAGATTATGTTCCTGACGCTCAACGCATCAGGTCTCACAATCCTGCCAGTGACAATAATGATGTACCGCCTTCAACTCGGCGCGGCGGATCCGTCAGACATATTCTTACCGATACTTTTGGCGACGAGCGCAAGCACTTTCGCAGGGCTTGTCGCCGTATGTATCTGGCAAAGAATCAAACTGTTCGACAAAGTCATAATGGCGTACTTGCTGGGTTTCCTCGCGTTGGAAGGCTTGCTGGTATGGCAGCTCTCACAGATGGATCAAGAAACCATCTCGCGCATCAGCTCCGTCGCCGCAAACTTCATAATCTTCGCCGTTGTCATCGCGTTCATCGTCATGGCGGCAATAAAGAAAGTCAACGTATACGAGAGTTTCGTCGAAGGCGCAAAAGAAGGCTTTACGACTGCGGTAAAGATTATTCCATACATGGTCGCGATGCTCGTCGCCGTCGGAGTGTTCCGCGCGTCGGGCGCGCTGACCTTCCTGACGGACGGCATCTCGGCGATGTTTGCCGCCATAGGCTGCGACACAGAGTTCATACCCGCGCTGCCCACCGCGCTGATGAAGCCACTGAGCGGCTCGGGCGCACGTGGAATGATGATAGACTGCATGACGAGCTATGGCGTAGACTCATTCGCCGGGCGGCTGAGCTGCACAATGCAGGGCGCGGCGGACACGACGTTCTACATCATCGCGCTGTATTTCGGCTCCGTGGGCATTAAAAACACACGCTACGCCGTCTCCGCAGGACTTATCGCAGAAGTCGCCGGCATTGTGGCAAGTATCTTCATCGCATACATGTTCTTCAAATAAGCTCGACAAAAAAAGGGACGGAACCTGCAAGATTCCGCCCCCTCGACAATTTATCTATCATGAATGCAACTAAAAATACTTATTTGACCACCCTGTCCTGGGTGTAGATGGCGTCGACGACATCTTTGTACTTCGCGGCAATAGCCTTGCGCTTGAGTTTTTGGGTCTGTGTCAACTCGCCACTGTCGGCCGTCCAAACGTCGCCCGCAACATAGAATTTAGCAATCTGCTCGACCTTGCCGATGGTCTTGTTGACCTTTTGGATTTCGTCATCGATAAGTTTGACGACTTCCTCGCGGGCGGCGATTTGTTCGTTTGACATGCCGTCAGCGTCGACACCAATGCCGCCGAGATAAATCTTCAACGCCTCGAAGTCAGGGGAGACTATAGCCGACGCAAACTTCTGGTTCTCTCCGACCATGCAAATCTGAGAAATGTAAGGCGACTCCTTTGCCTTGCCCTCTATCATCGCCGGTGCAATATATTTGCCCGATGAAGTCTTAAAAATCTCCTTCTTGCGGTCTGTGATGTGCAGATAGTTGCCCTCGGAAAGGTAGCCGACATCGCCAGTGTGGAAAAATCCATCCTCGTCGATGGCCTCCGCCGTCGCCTCGGGATTCTTGTAATAACCCTTCATGACATTCGGACCCTTGACAAGTATCTCGCCGTCTTCGCCTATCTTCACAATCTCATTGCTAATCACAGGCCCTACCGAAGTGAACTTGTGGTGCTTTACAGAGGCATGTGCGACTACCGGAGACGTCTCCGTAAGTCCATACCCCTCACACACTTTCACGCCCGCAGCCCAAAGCATACGGCTCAAGTTTGGCGATATGGCCGCGCCGCCACAACCGAAAAACTTCAAGTGACCGCCGAAGAAGTCCTCGCGCCAGTGCCTGTAAATAGGCTCGTCAAGCGAGGCGATTTCCTTATAATATTCTTCAGACTTTCCTTCGTGGTCCCATTCGCGTCCGAGGGCGACCGCACGGTCAAACAGTTCCTTCTGCTCGCCGGTGTACTTAGCACCCTCTTTCATAAAGCCTTCCACAATCTTCTCCGCAACGCGCGGAACGGTATTCACGCCGTTGGCCTTTATCTCGCAGAGGTTCTGGACAATCGTGCCAAGGTTCTGCGCATAATATATGCCGATGCCGAGATACTGGTACTGGTATATGAAACAACGCTCGTAGACATGGCACATCGGCAATACGCTGAGCACCTTGTCGTTATGGTCGAGGCCGAGGATTTCGCACGATGCGATGGCATTGCTCGTGAAGTTCCTGTGGGTAAGCATCGCGCCCTTTGAAATGCCGGTAGTTCCCGACGTGTAGATTATCGAACATACATCGTCAGTGCCCACAGACGCCTTTACTTTTTCAAGTTCGTCGCGGTACTTCTCGGCGTTCTGCTTGCCGAGTTCGAGGACAGAGTTCCAGTTGTCCACACCCTCAATCTCATTGAACGAATAGATGTGTCCAAGAGTCTTGATATTGTCCTTTACTGCGCTTACGCGGCGGTATGCCGTCACATCCGAGATGAATGCGAGCCTTACCTCGCTGTGGTTGAGGATAAAATCATAGTCGTTGCTGCTGATTGTGGGGTATACCGGCACATGGACTGCGCCGACCATAGCGATAGCCATGTCCACATAGTTCCATTCAGGACGGTTATTAGATACAGTGGCTATCTTATCGCCCCTGCGTATCCCGAGCGCAAGAAGACCGTATGCCAAAAGTGTTGACATGCGACGATACTCGCATGTGCTTACAGGACTCCACACGCCGTCTACCTTTGAGACAAGGCAGTCGGGGCGGGGGTGTTTCTCACACGCATAATCAAGCAGGTCGAAGATTCTTGTTACCTCCATGTTGTGTTTATTGACGTTTTTCGTTTACTTTCTTACATGGCGCAAATATGCTTTGCTTTCCGTCTGCAAATGTATATATAATTTTCGAATATTTTTCACGGTCGAAAAAAATATTTTTTTATTTTTTTTATAGAACACTGATTGACAAACAATTACAAACCACAAAGAGAGTAAAAATTTTTTGAATTTAATTTAAAATCGAAATAGTTTTAACGATTAGTAAACATCAATAAAAAAAGGAGCGCAACCGTCTTGGCTGCGCTCCAATATCATCATTTCTTGGCGACAATCACAAACCCGCCTCGTGGGATTGTGGCGATGTCCCTTGGCAGCGTCGTAAGCCGCCTTATGTCCCAGCCTTTACCGTCCATGCTGTCATAAAACGCTGTAATTTCGCCACACTGACCGACAAAGCCAAGGTCTGTGGCGATATTGTTTTGAGTGTCAGTGCCATTAATTCCGGCGACGAACCACACGTCGCCCTTACGCCGCGCGACAGCCGCCGACACGCCCGGATAGCCCGACACAAACTTTGTCTCGTCCCACGCCGCCGGGAGTTTGCCGAAGAAGTCACGGACTTCCTGCGGCTGCGAAAGGAGGCTCTCGGGACGGTCGGCAAGATGCTGCAAGCCAGACTCAAAAAGCACCGTCAGCGCAAGTTCGTGGGCGTTTGAGGTGATGTGCGGATGCTGTGAGTCTGAAAATGCGCACGGGGTATAGTCCATCGAGCCGACGACATTGCGCGTAAATGGCAAGGTAGCATTGTGGCAGGCGGCTTTGTCTGTGAAAGTCGGCACGTTATTGTACCACTCCGCGCCATATACCGCCTCGGTGCTCATCAAGTTTGGATATGTCCGCTGCCAGCCGCGAGGAAGTGTCGCGCCGTGGAAATTGACCAGCAGGTGGTGTTTTGCGGCGGATTCGAGGAGGTCGATGCAATACGCCATGTTCAGGTTGTTGTCGCCGGAAAAGAAGTCGATTTTAACGCCCGCGACACCGATTTTCTCCAGCCATGAGAACTCCTTCTCGCGGTCTTCGGGTTTGTTCAGGCGGAATTTTGGCCCGGGCGCACCGTCAATCCATCCTACCGACGAGCTGTACCACACTAACGGCTTCACGCCCTGTGACCTGGAATATGACACAGCGTCCTCTATCGACTTCCCGTCCTTCATCTCGTCCCACTCCGCATCGATGAGCATATATGGAAGTCTTAAAGCCACAGCCAAATCGACGTATTTCTTGATGATTGAGAGGTCGTTACTGCCATGGTTACAAGCCCAATATATCCACGACACGACGCCCGGCTCAATCCATGACGTGTCGTCAATTTTAGAAGGCTCGGCGAGGTCGGTTATCAGTGTGCTTTCCACAATGTCCGAAAGCCGTCCGATGACCGCCACGCGCCACGGTGTCAGGTACTCGCCCTCGATTTTAGCGTCATTAGCCTCGGGTCGCACCTCAAAACATTGAGCGTCATGGTCGTTCCAAAGGCTTGAGGCACTGGCAGTTCGGCTGATGTCGGACTCGGAAATCAGCACAAACAGGCTGTCCGCCGCCTCGACAAGCGCAGGGTATCCCCACCGGCAATTAAAACCGTCGGCAGAAAGGTTGAGGCCTGAAAAACTCGGCACGGCTTCTTGTTTGGCAGTCGTGGACTTCGGAAAAAAGCCTTCATACGATTCACACCACTGCTGCATCCACCGTGCCTTCCCTTCTTCAATCACATACGATGTCAATTCTTGCGGAATGTTGCCCGTGACGTTTTGAAGGCGGTAACGGAACGCGATGCCATTATTATAAAGGCGGAGGATAAGTTGTACATCATCGCCCAAGTCTGCCGTGAACTCGCTCGCGGTACTTGTGCAATGTGACTTTTTACCTGTCACCATCATATAATCGTCGTCAATGGCACATGAATACTTGAAATTACGAATCTTGTCGCTGCCGACGAACCCGAGTTTGTTGATTTCCAATGCGTTCTGTGACTTATATTGCACAAAATACCTGCCCGTGCCGTCGCCGACAAAGGCAAGTTGTCCGTCGGGCGAAACCACGGCCGGCTCCGGCTCCGTGCAGGTTGACATCAAAATGCAAATCGCCAATGCGAATAGTAATCGTATTTTTTTCATGCGAATAATAATGTAATTTTGGTAAATATCTGATTTATAACAACAAAGTACGGCGAACCCACGTCCGCCGTACTTCCAATTTTCATTTTTCAATTTTCGACTTAAACATTGTCGATGCCCTCGATTGTCTGAATCTTGCCGTCCTTGTCGTACTGCAACTCACAGACTTTGAGCGAGCGGAGCCATGTCTTCCCGTCCGACGGAACACTGTCGTGGTGGAAGATATACCATTTGCCGTTGAACTCGGCGATTGAGTGGTGCGTCGTCCAGCCGACAACCGGGGTGAGTATCACGCCTTGGTATGTGAACGGGCCGTAGGGGTTGTCGCCGATGGCGTAGCATAGGAAATGGCTGTCGCCGGTGGAGTACGAGAAGTAGTATTTGCCATTGTACTTGTGCATCCACGATGCCTCGAAGAAGCGGTGCGGGTCGCTGGCTTTGAGCGGGTTGCCGTCTTTATCAACCACCAACACCGGACGCGGTGCCTCGGCGAATTGAAGCACGTCGTCGCTCATTTTAACGACAAGGCTCGGCAATGCGGGCGCGTCGGCTTGGGCAAAAAGTTCGCCGTTGCGCGTCGGCTCGGAGCCCATGTCAACAAGTCCGTTGTCGTCGCCATGCTTGCCATGTACAGGCGCAAAACCCGGCGCGAGGGGTTGCCACCACTGGAGCTGTCCGCCCCAAAGTCCGCCGAAGTAGGTGTAGATGCTGCCGTCGTCATCTTTGAACACGCATGGGTCTATAGAGAACGAGCCACGGATGGGCTGCGGCTGGGGTATGAACGGGCCTTCGGGTTTGTCGGCGACAGCAACACCGAGCCTGAACACGCCGTCGTATCCTTTTGCAGAGAAGATGTAGTAGTACTTTCCGTCCTTCTCCACAACGTCGCTGTCCCACAATTGTTTCTCCGCCCAAGGCACGTCCTTAACGTCGAAGATTACGCCATGGTCGTTGACAACGCCGTCCATCGGATTGCCGTCGATAGAAAGCGCGTGGTAGTCCTTCATCTGGAAGTGGCCGCCGTCGTCGTCCTCAGCGGCATTTGCCTCCCAGTCGTGCGACGGATAGATGTAGATTTTGCCGCCGAAAACATGAACCGACGGGTCTGCCATGTAGTCGGCAGGGAATAGGTATCTTTTCTTTGTCATATTAGAATAATCGGTTAAAATTATATCTTATTTGATGCTACAAAAATAATGATATAAATTGGATTTACAAAGCCATCGTCCGGAAAAAGTTGATTATTTCATTTTCCAAAAATTCGACGGGATTGGTGAGCCATTGTTTCCTCTGTCTTGTCGCGGGGATTTCCTTAAACAAAAATTAAAAGAATTTTTAAAGAATGGAAAGAATTTTTATTGTGTTATTCTTTTAATTCTTTAAAAATTTTTTTTAATTTTTTGGAAAGAAAAAAGAAAGACACCGTAGGTGTCAAAAACTATATTTTTTCGGATACTCACAATGTTTTTGGGAAATTCTACTACATTTCCGCATACACTTCTTCCATCTTTTCCATCATTCGTGGTATCGTGAAATTTTCTGCGACGCGGGTGTGCGCCGCTTGGGCGTATTGATGCGCGAGGCCGGGGACGGAAAGGATTTTGTCGATGGCGGCGGCGAAGGCGCGGGATTGCGGGGGAAATGTGTACCTAAAATTACAGGCTATCGGGCGACTTCATTCAAGGAAATCATGCAATCGCGCACTCGGACGTCTTTGCCCGGCACGTTGCAGAATGAACGCTCTACGATAATATTGTAAAATTTTGAAAATGTGATTGTCTTTACCAATGGCAACAGACTGTCGCTAAAACTGCCGTACATGCTCAGGCGTCCGTCGGATTCAAACGCATATCTTCCTGCATGAATGTCAAGTAGATAAAATTTGCCTGTGGAATGGAAAACCTCGCTGTTCGATTGTTTGGCGTTGAGATAGAAAGAATCCGCGTCGGGCAAATAATCGTCCGGAAAATCCGTCGGCGGCAAAACAATTATATTGTGGTATTTGATGTCGTTGTCGATGTCAACCATGTATACAAAACCGTCATTTGGCACGGCGATTATGTCGCGCAGGGACACCTGGCCGGCGATGTACCTTTCGATGGTGTTGTCGTCCGTCCTGACGACAAGCCATCTGTTAAATTCGTCGTCAGAATCAACCCAATAGAACAAGTAATTTTCCCCCGCCGGACTTACGTAGTGCGAAAGCAACGGCCCTTCGTAGTATATCAAGTCTGACACCTTGCGGAACGACTCTATGTGAAGCGGAACGCTCAATCCGTGGAACTGTTTCATGACGGCAAATGTTTTATAATGTTGAACTTAACGCCAAGTTCGCAATCCTCGTACTCATACAGGTCGTAGTGGCGGTTTTCGTCCTCGGCAGTTTTTGCGCCGTCGGGAAACACGACAACGCGGCGTTAGTGGTCTCAAGCCTGCCGTTTTCCCTTGCCTGGATGAGCCTTCGCGGATTTCTGACGTATCCGGGAAGATGGTTTTGCGACGTGTCGTCGGAATTTACAAACCTGAACGCACGTTCATGCGAGATGTCGAAAAGTTCGGGCATCTTCGCCCCGCTTGCCAGCATCTCGTCAAGCAAATCCTGATATTTGAACCTCGGTCGCATTATCCAATTTGTGTTTTGCGCAAAGGAAAATTCTTTCGCGAGATTGCAAAATTTTTTTTTTTGCATTTTTCATTTCCACAATCCTACCGCCGTCACGCCGTCGCCAACGTCCGACAGCACCAAGGCATGTGCTGACCTTGCAAAAAAGCGTAGTAGAGGTGTAATTATCCAAAACTGGAAGCTAAAAAAGGTTGTTAATGTCAAATTATGAATTAGCAAGTATAGTATTAAACAAAGGGGGAAGAACATAATTAAATCATTTTTGACGATAGAATTTCTTATTGACCTAAACAAATGCATTATGAATAAGAAATAAACCGAAACACCCACCAATCCTTGCTCTGCCAAAATTTGCATATAAAAATTATTCGGTTGGAAACTGCCACATGGAACGTAAAATAACAAAGATGACGTAACAAAGTGCCTTAGATACCAACCAAAATTGCCTATGCCTACACCAAATATAGGACGAGTTAAAAAGATTTGAAAACATGTTTCTATAGTAACCATCCTTTCAGCAATGCTGCTCCCTATGAAATATCAAATGCTATCTTTTTGATTAGATATAAAGCATACTGGAAAATTGTGCTATGTTTCAATCCATTATAGTAAAATGGCATCGAAAAGTCAAACTTTGTAACATTATGTCGCCTATCATGCAATGTAGCGAATATTTTTAGATTTGGGAAAGTCTTTTTGATACGAGGAATCTTGAGCAAAGAACTTCCATCAACCTGTGGCATAAACAAGACATCAATATTGGACAAATCGACATCATACAACGACTTTGAGTAGATTTTATCAA
The DNA here is from genome assembly GCA_905234655.1 of uncultured Bacteroidales bacterium. GTDB lineage: Bacteria > Bacteroidota > Bacteroidia > Bacteroidales > UBA3824 > UBA3824. The sequence continues at coordinate 3,254 of CAJOJG010000032.1, read as the reverse complement.
TGTCAGCATAAAGCATTTTATCCTCATCTATTGGCTCAAATGAGTTTGGCACCAGCAAAACAAAGTTAAACATACTACTTTTAGAACAGAAAGTTTTAATTTTGCGTATTCTTTGCTTTACATATAACATTCCACCTGTATATACGGCAATGTTATCAACAATTTTCAGAGAAGAAAACAATTCCAAAGCTATTTTCATGGAAATGATTTGTTACATTACGAATTCAAAATTCTGTTTAGACGGTCGTAATATACCTGAAAATTATTATTGCCCCTGACGTATTCATACGCCCTGTCAACGATTGAATTGTATTCGTCCACGGACATTGACGTGATGCGGTCGATTACTTTTGCGATTGAGGACTCGTCGTCCCAACTGAACAACAGCCCCCTGCCGTCATCTAAAAGCTCGGTCGCGCCGCCACGGTCGGAAGATATTACGCATATCTTGTTCATCATGCCTTCAAGGATGATTGTGGGATAATTGTCGAGACACAGCGAGGGGACGACAAGAAAAGAGTATTCGGAAAACATTTCCATCAACTGCGCGTAATCCACGTAGCCTTTGTAAGAGATTCTTCCATTGGACTTTGAAGCGATTTCTGTATTCTTCCTATAATCGTCGTCGCCGCCCCTATTGCCGATGATTGACAACGAAACGGCATGATTGCCAAGTATTTTTTCGGCAAAACGCAACACGCCTTTGTTGAACATTAGCCCACCGGCAGACATGAGGTTTGGCCTTGCGGGAGTCCGCACATTCTGGTTTTGCGATGCGGCGGCGCCAGTCAAATTGTTAAGTTTCAACGAGTGGAATCCATACCATTTTGTAATGTCGGTGAGCCATTGGCTTGGGCACAGCAATTTGCCGACATATCGTTTCCTGAACCAAAATCCTTCTTTCATTTGTATGAAACGCAGCAACATCGAAATGTAGCCTTTAGTCCCCTTGGCGCAACATTTGAAGCAACTATTGTCTTTGAACCCCTTGCACCTTGCATAATTTTTGTTCAACAATATCCCCAAGGAAGTCGGGCAAAGCATTTTGAAATCGTGAACCACCTGCACCGTTTCGTAATCCCGGCACGCATAATATACGGACATGGGCGACGAGAAGACATTGTGCAGAATGATTTTGTCAGGACGGAACGATTTGACAACCCTGCGGATTCTGCGATAAAAAACAATGTCGAAAAGAATCTTGAAACACGCCGGCGACGTGATGATTATGTGGGTGTCGTCTTCCCAGCCTGCGTCGCGCTTTTGCCCCAACTTGAATCCAAAGCACAGTTGCAACACTTCGTGTCCGTTTTGGGACAACAATTTCGCTTGGTCTTTTACAATCTGTTCCGCGCCATAGCCTTCGGCAAATTCGTTAATCAGAAGAATGCGCATAGGATTAAGATTTACAATATCCGGAAATAAACCAATATGCTCTTGACAATAATCCTCAATGATTTGGAAAATCTTAAAGCATATCGAATGAAACAATTGCGTTGCTGTTTGCTTTCGGACAATTTGGCGGCCGCTATCGAATCGTTGGCAAGACATTCGTAACTGTCATATACAGAAAGGAAATCGCTGTATTTGTCCAAAATCCTGTCGAACGCAATTTTAAGTTTGTCATTGCTTTTTGTGATGCTGTCGTTCATTATATAATAGTCAACAAGCGCAATGTCCATATAAAATATCTTGAACTTTTTTGCCACTCTTACAAGCACGTCAAAATCCTGGTATCGAGGCATTTCCACGTCGAATCGTTCTTCCCTGAATACCATAGATTTTGCGAAAAAAGTCTGAGTTCCAATTCCGTATGGTAATTTTGTGTTCTCTATGAAGCCATTTTCATGAATTGTATTGGCTCGTATCCACTTTTCTTTTTTTTGTATCGAAATACCACACACTACCATATCTGCCCCATTTTCCCTCAAACACTTGACCTGTTTTTCCAACTTGTCCTGATGCCACACGTCGTCGCTGTCCTGAAACGCGATGAACTCGCCTTTGGCGTGGTCGATGCCGTTGTTTCGGGCTGCACATGCGCCTTGATTCGGTTGTTTGATGTAGGTTACGCGGCTGTCGGTGATGGACTTTACGACTTCTTCTGTGTTGTCGGTAGAACCGTCGTCAACGATGATGAGTTCAAGGTTGCCGTATGTCTGATTCAAGACGCTCTCTGCGGAACGCTTAATCAGGTGCGCACGGTTGTAGGTCGGAATGATTACCGAGACCAGGTCTTTAATTGTTTCCATAAAAATTTCAAAGAACGTAAGAGGTAACTACAAATAAATCTGCATTTTGCAATGCCGCCGGTCAGTGCCGCCGGTGTAAAAGTGAACTCTCCAAAGTACAGTTTCCCCTCCGATCCATAATAATCCATGCGGACAAACGGAAATTCCGAAGCCAAAATCTTGCATGCCTCTTTCATTTTCTCAAATGTTTTCGGAATTGGAATGTTTTTTTGCGGTATGTCTTTCATTTTTTCAGAGCGGTACTCGTCTCTGAGGTTCCATTCCATGTCGTAGAAAGACACGTTTTTATGGATGCCCCTGTCGTAGAAGACACCGCAAACAAAAGGAAAACATCTCCTTAAAGAGGTTCTTGTCGAATGTTTTGAAAGAGAAATGCAGACATTCGTCATATTTCCTTTTGCAATAGATCCTGGAAACGACATAATTGACCACCACAATCAACGCCATCAACGCCGAATACCATTCGAGTTTGCCTTCTGAAATATATATCAGCGATAGTGCGACCGGGATTTTCAGCACTGCGTCAATGACGCTTACCATGGACGAAAAGACGATGTTTTCCCTTGCAATCAAAACAGCCTCATACGGCGCGGTCTGCATTTGGAAAAACAGGCTCGCCACCATAAGCGCATAGACTACTTTGGCTGTCTGGACCCTTGTTTCGGGGATGTTAAGCAAATGGTTGAATATCAAAGGTGTGCAAACCAACAGCACTACACACAGCGTAAAACTTATAATCAACTGAGTGCAGACACTGTTGTTGAAAATTTTTACCAGCATATCGTTGTCGCCGCTCCCGTGGTGGTACGACAAGAACCTCTGGACACCGTCCTGACATATTGCGCAAATGTATTTACAACAACACGAGATGACGCTTTCATCCGATGAAAATCATTTTAAGTGTTTTTCTTCGCATTAATGAGACCATGATGATTTATATTGACCGTCAGGTTTGTAATTAGGCGATCCGTCGTATCCACGCCCCCGGCACATACCCCGCCG